>DATAAL010000417.1:0-13562 GCA_036260145.1 Longimicrobiaceae bacterium
TCCCTCCCCTGCAGTGTCGCCGTCGCCACTAGCCGCTCGCCGACTGTTTCCGTATCCACGGACCTCCCGGCGGGAAGCAGGAGCGCGGTACGCGCGCCCCCCAGACCGCTGAGCCAGAGTGGGTGCTGAGGGTTGAAAGCCACCGCAGGGTGGCCGGTCGCCAGCTCCGCCTCCCAGGGCTCCCGCACGTCCTCGCGGATGCGGGCGGCCCCCACCGCCGCGATCGTTCCGAAGAAGAGCCCGCCCAGGAGGCCGCCCAGGAGGTTGAGCACCGGGTTGGGGAAGGCCGGAGACCGGGGAGGGACCGCCACATCGATCTGACGCACCTCGCCGCCCTCGCTGATGGCCCCCAGGCGCGCCTCCACCAGCTGCGTCTGCAGGGCGACGAGCGTCTCCGACAGCCGTTTGACCTCGCGCTCCCGGCGGTAGCTCTCCTCCGCCTGACGGGGGAGGGCGCTCAGCTCCGATCGGTACCCGCCGAGCTCCCGGCGCAGCTCCGCTCCCTGCCGCTCCAGGCCGCCCAGATAGTCGCGCGACAGGGAGACCAGCCGGCCCTCCAGGTGCTCGATGCTGCTGGTGAGCGCGACCACCTCCGGATCGCGCTCGGTCCGCTTCTCGAGCAGCGCGATCCGTTCCGTCTCCAGCTCCAGGAGCCGGGAGAGCACGCTGTTGATGGCCGGATTACGCAGGAAGGTGGGATAGGCGGCCAGCTCGCGGGGGGAGAGCCTGCCGGAAGCCCCCTTTTCGATGATGCTCCGTAGCGCGCGCGCCTCCACCTCGGAGTTCTCGAGCTCGCTCTGGATCGACATGGCCCGCTCCAGGTCGGATCGTCCCGCCAGCGCGGGATCCAGGACTCCACTCGTTTCCTGGTGGCGTCGCAGCGCGCCCTCGGCCAGGGCGAGCTGGGCGGCGATGCTGTCGGCGTGGCGCGTGAGGAACTCGAACCGGTGCTGGTTGACGCCCCGATCCGTGGTCTTCCGCCGCTGCAGGTACCGGGAGATCATCGCGTTCGGCACGGCGGCCGCCAGGGCGGGGTGCTCCGCTCGGTAGGTGAGCTCGACGATCTCGCCCGACAGGGCCGAGCTGAGGCCGCCCGCGACCCGCGCAATCGCCCCTTCACGGTCGGATACCTCCACGGCGAACGTCTGCGGGAGCCCGGTTCTCCTCAACACCAGCAACCCGCCGGGGATGTGATATGGAACCCCGGGAGTGATGGGCCCGGATACCCCCTTCCCCTCGACCACGTACCCGTTCCCACGACGCTCGAACCGGTACACCCCGCCCTCCGCCGCGGGATCGAGCCGCACCTCGGTGAAGAGCGAGTCCGGACGGATCCCTTCCGGCTCCACGACTCGGGCCTGGAGACCCAGCGAATCGACGACCTGGCCGAGCACCGCCCGGCTCGTCAGGATCTTCGCCTCGGTCTCCACGGTCGACCCGCCGGAGATACCCGGAACGCCGAGAAGACCTGACAGCCGGGAGAGCGCGGACGCGCCTCCCCCCACCTGGCTGCGCAGGAGGACGGTGGCGGACGCCTCGTATTCGGGCGTGAGGACGGTCAGGGTCGCCGCTCCGGCAGCCAGACCGAGCACCGCTCCCCCCCCGATCCAGAGCGCGCCCCGCCTGAGGGCGGCACTGATCTCCCTAAGGTCGAGCGTATCGCTATTTGGTCTCATTGCCGCTCTTCTCTTCATCGTCCAGAATGCGTTCGATCATGGGCCATACCGTGATCCGGAAAGCCCCCAACAGGCCGATCACTCCGCCGATCCAGGTCATCGGGCTGCGCGCGAACGTGCTCCGTGGCCGCACGAAGATCTGGTCTCCGGATTGAAGCTCCGAGACCCGAAGTCCCGTATCCCCGCGGAACTGGTACCGGATCCGTTGCCCGTCCCGAAAGACGACGATGTTGCGGGGGTTACCGGCTTCCGTGAATCCACCCGCCCGAGCGATGACTTCCGGGAGACCCATCGTCAGGTCGGCCAGATAGATCCCGGGGTTCCGGACCTCTCCCTGGACCCCGATGCGCCTGAGGACCGCGATCTCCACGGATGGGTTCCGGAGGAATACCGCGTACGCCCGCCGCAGGGAATCCTGAAGGGCCACGATCGGTTGGTCGGTGACGCGGACCGCGCCGAGCCGGGGAAGGATCACCTCTCCTCTCTCCGAGATGTTGAAGGTGTCGCTCATCTCCGGCTCGTTCCAGATCTTCAGCGCGACCTTGTCCCCCGGGCGGGGTCGGGCATCCACCAGGGAATCCGCGGCTAGGGGTGCTACCGCCTGCTGTCCGGACACCTCGGCCGCCGCAGCGGAGAGTGTTACCAGGAGCAGCAGGATCGTACGCAGAGGAAAAGTCATTGCAGTCGTCCGGGTGCGGACTTGTGACTCGGCATGCAAGGGGATACTCCAGGATGGCCCGCTCCTTCCAGGCGTGACGGCGAGCAAGCGGGCATATACGGGTCCAAAAATAAGAATGATAGCGACTTGCGCGGAGGTGGTCAACGCGAGAAGCCCCGCGTCCCGCCTGGGCGAACAGGCGGCACGGGGGACCTGCAGGCGTCCGAACCGGCGCGTTTTCGGTCGGGAGTCCCGGTGAAGGACGAACCTCGGCCGGGCGAGGTCACCTTCCGGGGTGGAAGCGGGGCGCGCAGAAGGGGGTGTGGATCGTCGGGATCAGCGGGTGCGGATGGACCTCAGCCCCGGTCCTCCTCCCACAGCTCCACTCCGAAGTGGTGCCACGGGAGGCGCCCCTCGTCCGGATCGGCGGCGTCGAACTGCCGGTCCATGGCGTAGATGAGCAGAGCCCCCTCCATACCCGCGCGGTAGCCATGCGCGACCCCGGCAGGGATATGGAGCTGCTCCGGCTCCTCCCCGCTGAGCACCACGCGCTGGCGCACCCCCTCGGTCGCGGACTCCGCCCGGCAATCCACCAGCCAGACCAGAAGCTGTCCCTGGAGCACGGTCCAGAGCTCGTTCTGGCCCCGCTTCGGATGGATGTGGAACGCGTTGATCCGGCCGGGCGCGGCGTACGAGGTGGAGAGCTGCCTGATGGTCATCAAGGCGCCCCCCGGGGAGTCTTCCACCGCCCCGTCCGCAAGACGCAGCAGCTCTGCGAACCACCCGTTCTCCGCACGATGCTTGCGGACGGGGCGGATCCACACACCCGCGATGGAGCGCGCCCTGTCGTAGTCCTGGAAGGTAAGGGCTTTCCGGGTCTCGTCCGTGAGCGGAACCGCCGGGACGGACGTAGAGGCCTCGGGTCCGGAGCCGCTCACGGACATCCCGCTTCGACCTCGTTCATCCGCCCCGCTCCGTGTACCGGTTGCGCATCGGACGAGGGATCAGAACGCTCCGGTGCGCCGCATCACGGCGGGGAGGGTAAGGAAGAGAATCTTGAGATCCAGCCAGACGGACCAGCCGTCGATGTACTCCCGGTCGTAGCGGACCACCTCCTCGAAGTCCACCACCTCGCTCCGGCCACGCACCTGCCAGAGGCCGGTGATCCCGGGGAGCACCGAGAGACGCTCGAAGTGGTGGTCGGAGTACTGATTCAGGTCCTCGGGGAAGAACGGACGCGGGCCGATCAGGCTCATATCCCCGGCGAGCACGTTGAAGAGCTGCGGGAGCTCGTCCAGGGAGGTCTTGCGAAGGAACCGCCCGAAGCGGGTGACGCGGGGGTCGTTCCGGATCTTGAAGAGACGCGGATCCCCGGACTCGTTCAGATGGCGGAGCTGATCCTTCATCGCGTCCGCATCGGACACCATGGTGCGGAACTTGTACATCCAGAAGGGGCGCCCTCCAACCCCCGCCCGCACCTGCCGGAAGAACACTGGGCCCCTGGAGTCCAGTTTGATAGCGATCGCGATCAGGAGGAAGACCGGCCAGGCCAGCAGGAGCGCTAGCACGCTGAGGGTGAGATCGATCGCCCGCTTCACCGCGAGTTGCGGGAAGCCGAGCCCGATGGGCTGCAGACGCAGCAGACTGCCCCTGCGGACCTTCCGCAGCTCGAAGTGCATCCCCATCAGGTGCAGCGTCTTGGGCGCCAGCGACACCACGGCGCCGTGCTGCGTGCAGCGATGGATCAGGGTTTCGAGCGCCTCGAACGAAAGGTTCGAGGAGGCGACGATCACCTCGCGTGCATCCGTGGATTCGAGGACGATGTCGATGTCCGCGATGGTGTGGATCGCGCCGGGCTCCCGTTCGTGAGTCGGCGACAGTCTCCCCATGATCCGGAGATCGGCGCCGTTCCGGTCGCCGAGCATTTCGGTCACGGTCAACAGCTCCCCGGCTGACCCCACCACAAGTGCCCGGCGACGTCCTATCCCGATGGAGTAGGCAAAGCTGACCCCGCCGTCGATCAGCATCCGGACCGCGAAGATCACCAGGGAGGCCCAGACCACGTACGCGAGCAGCCCACCCGCCTCGGTGAGGATCGAAGCCTGGAGGCCGCCTCCCAGATACGTCTGCAATCCGGTCGCGGCCACCGCGAGGAGGAGCCCCAGCACCACCCGGGTGAAGCTCACCCGGCTCTCCCCAGCCCGGTACGCTCCCGTGGCCATCAGCGCCAGCGGCTGGATGCAGACCGCGGTCACGAACGTCTCCCAGCTCGCGGCGGCGCTTCCCAGAGCGTCCGGCCAGACCGACGGCCGCATGGCCAGCATGGCGTAGGCGGCACCCAGAGCGGCGGCGATGTCCGTGACCATCAGCACCAGGATGCGCAGGCCTCGCCGCCCCATCTCCATCCAGCCACGGCGGACCGCCTGGTCGATCGCCTGCCGCGCGTCGGTACTGGATAGGTGCTGTGTGAGCTCCGCGTAGGTCGCGGGGACTACCTGACTCTTCATGGTGCTCGCCCCTCAAGGAGTTGCGGAACCCACCCCGCGCGAATCTCTGCACCCGACCCGAGCGGGAGCCGAAGAACCGTCCCGGCGCGAATGTCTCTCTCCTGCTCCTCACGGACAGCGGAGCCGGAACGGGAACCACGCGCGATCTGGATCTGGCGCTCGATCGCCAGGGAGAGCTGGCGTCGAAACTCGCTGCTGCTGAAGCGCTCCGCGTTCTGCCTGCACACGGAGGGATCGAAGCTCATCCGCTCGAATCGCAGGATGGCCTCGACGAGCGCTTCCTCGGTCTGCTCCTCGAACAGCACCCCCGTGGAGCCGTCCACCACCGTCTCCGCAGCCCCGCCGCGCCCGTACGCGATGACGGGCCTCCCAGCGGCCTGAGCCTCCACGGGAGCGATCCCGAAATCCTCCCAACCCGGGAACAGGAAAGCCCTGCACCGCGCGAACAGATCGGCCACCTCCGCATCGCTCCGCCTCCCCAAGAACTCGACCGTCGGACCGGCGATCGCCTCGAGCCGGCGGCGCTCGGAGCCGGCGCCGACTACGACTAGTCGCCGTCCGAGGCGGCTCGCCGCCCTGATGGCGAGGTCCACCCTCTTGTAGGGGACCAGGCGGGCCACGACAAGGTAGAAATCCTCCGGGGGGAGCCCGTTGGGCTGGACGCGCTCCACGTCCACCGGCGGGTAGATAACCTCCGGATCACGCCGATAGTGGCGGTGGATCCGGGAGGCAACCTCGTGGGAGATGCCGATGAAGTGGTCCACGCGGTCGGACGAGATCCGGTCCCATACCCGCAGCCAGTGAGCGACCGGAGCGAACAGGAACCGGCTGCGGAGCCCACGGGTGTACTCGTGGTACAGGTCCCAGATGTACCGGCACGGAGTGTAGCAGTAACAGACGTTCAGCGCCCCGGGGCGGGTGATGACTCCCTTGGCGCAGGCACTGCTCGTAGTAATGACCAGGTCGTACTCGCTCATGTCGAACTGCTCGAAGGCAATCGGCATGAGGGGGAGGAACGGCTGATGGCGCCTTCGCGCAAACGGAATCCGCTGAAGGAAAGACGTACGGATATCCCACTCCCTCATTGGTGCGGGAGTTAGGGACGGCTCAAACACGGTCGTGTAGATGGGGGCATCCGGAAACATCCGGTGCAGCTCGGCGAGAACCCGCTCACCCCCCCCGTAGGTATTCAGCCAGTCGGCGGTGATCGCAACCCTCATGCGGGCGCCTTTCTTCCGCCGGGGGTGCCGACGGCGCAGCCAGGGTTCCTACCCACGCCACGCAGAGTGCCGGTGAAGTCGTTCATTCCGCTACTGTCCCTCAATCTCCTCCGGAGCGATCCGGGGCTGCGCCCGATGATATCCTGTGGCATCGCATACCGAAACAACTTCCCTGCACGGAATCCCACTCCCCGCCCGAGACGCCAGGTAGCGCCGGAGAGAGTCCGGCCAGCCGGGCGCCGGCCGGCCCGTCAACCGCTCGGTCGCGGAGCAGTCCAGCACCGAGTACGCAGGGCGACGCGCGGGGCGAGGATACTCGGAGGACGACACCGGGACCACCTCCGTACCCATCCCACGCAACGTCATGATCTCACGGGCGAATCCGAACCAGCTCACCGGTTCGCCGCCATCGGTCGCGTGGAAGATACCCTGCGCACCGGCTTCCATCAACAAGGCCATGTTTTCCGAAAGCGACGCCGCCCAGGTAGGCCGACCCACCTGATCGTCGACTACCCTCAGCACGCTCTGCTCGGTCGCGAGCCGGAGCACGGTATCGACGAAGTTTGGTCCCCCCTCTCCGTACAACCAGCCGGTCCGCACGACCAGTGACCGTTCCGCTTCAAGCACCACCCGCTCCCCCGCCAGCTTGGAGCGTCCGTAAGCATTTACGGGATCCGGGGGATCCTCCGGGCCGTACGGGGTCGATGCTGATCCCGCAAACACGTAGTCGGTGCTGGGATAGACGAGAAGGGTCCCCAGTCGGTCACACGAACGGGCAACGTGGCTCGTCCCCACTGCATTGACCCGCGTCGCCACCGCCTCCTCCGTCTCCGCGCGGTCGACCGCAGTGTACGCCGCGCACTGCACCACCGCATCCGGCTGCTCCAGAGAGATCCGGGTGTCCACCGCGACCGGGTCGGTCACATCCAGTGCGTTCCGGTCGAGCGCCACCACCTCGTGTCCCCGACTTCGCAGGTGTGGGACCAGCGACCGGGCGAGCATGCCGCCGGCCCCGGTAACCAGCACCTTCATCCTTGCGAGCCGCGAGCGAACTGCCGCGCGTAGTAGGTGATGATCCGGTCCGCGCCAGCCCTGCGGATGGAGACCAGCACCTCCCGCATTGCGCGGTCTCCATCCAGCCACCCCCGTTCCGCGGCCGCCAGCACCATCGCGTACTCCCCGGAGACGTGGTATGCGAAGACCGGATACTCCGTCTCCGCCTTCACCCGGTGGATCACGTCGAGGTAGGTGAGCGCCGGCTTGACCATAACCATGTCGGCACCCTCCTCGATGTCCAGCCACACCTCACGCAACGCCTCCCGCGCGTTCCCCCCGTCCATCTGGTAAGCCCGCCGGTCACCGAACCGGGGAGCGCTTTCCGCCGCGTCGCGGAAAGGACCGTAGAAAGCCGAAGCGAATTTGGCCGAGTACGCGAGGATCGGGATTTCTGCAAATCCCGATCCATCCAGCGCCGTCCGTATCGCCCCGACCCGACCGTCCATCATGTCCGAGGGAGCGACGATGTCGGCGCCGGCAGCCGCATGGGAAACGGCCATCCGCGCCAGGAACGGAAGTGTAGCGTCGTTGTCGACAGCCTCTCCGGCCAGAACGCCGCAGTGTCCGTGCGAGGTGTACTCGCAGAGGCAAACATCCGTAATCACCACCAGCTCGGGGACCTCGCGCTTCAGCGCGCGGACCGCCTGCTGGACGATCCCATCCTCGGCGTACCCTGAGGACCCTGTCTCGTCCTTGAACTCGGGAATCCCGAACAGGAGCACGGCCGGGATCCCCAGCCGGACGATCTCGCGCGCATCCTCCAGCAGCTCGTCCACGGAGGTCTGCTCCACGCCGGGCATGGAGGCGACAGGGTTTCGGACACCCGTCCCGGGGACGACGAACAGCGGCTGAACGAGGTCCGCAGCAGACACGTGCGTCTCGCGGACCAGGGAGCGTAGCGCCTCCGTGCGCCGCAGGCGCCGGGGGCGGTGAATGGGAAAACCTGGCATCTATATCTCAGAACAGGAACGCCATTCGGGCGTTGACGCGCTGCTCGGTCCACCCGTCACCCACCTCCCTCTGCACCATCAGGGATAGGTCGGAACGGCGTGAGGGGCGCCACGCCGCATGGAGGTCGACACCGGTGCTTGAGCCTGCACGGTCGGGAGCATACAGATTCCCGGACCAGATGGGGGGACGGAACCCACGATCGCCCCGGTCGCGCAGGAAGACCCGGCCGTCCAGCCGGACCCTTCCTCCGGCGAGATCGGCATTGCCGCGGAAGAGGTATTCGCTCCCTTCCCCGCCGACCGGGTGTCCCAGCGGGCGCCCATCACGCACCCACCCGCCGGGGAAGGCGAGATGCAGGTACCAGGGAGGGTTGCCGCAGCACTCCAGGGGGAAGCGGGCCCATTCCGCCCCCAGTGCGAGTCCCGGCAGCCGTGGAACGGCGGGGACGGAAATGCCCACCACCCTCCCCGGCACATCCCACCATGCGCCCGCCGCGTCCTCCGCGCCCCATTCGAGGTACGCTGTCAGGGGGATGACCGCCTCCGTGGGGAGCCGGTAGCGGAAGTCCGCCGAGACCACCTGGTTCTCAAAGTCGCGGGATAGGATCCCGAGGAACATCCGCAGCAGGTTACCTGGGGTAGCGGGGGTGGCGCTGCTGTCCCCACCGAAGATCGCAGCCCGGTTGACCGCCGCGGAAATCCGGGGATGGGGCCGGATGGCGGCGCGCATCCCCCAGAAATACGGGTCGCCCGGATGACGGGTCTCGGAGAAGCGGCTGGCGAAGGTGTGGAACGACGTCGGCCCTAGGTAACGCAGGAAGCCGGGTAGCGTGACCGGGCGGACCGTCTCGAGCTCGATTCGGGGCATGCGGGAGGTTCCGGAGAGGACCACGCCACCCCCCACGCCCGGCCCGTATCCGACGGGCTGCTCCCCGACGGAGACAGCGACCGATCTCCACCCCACTGTCACGTCCCACCGCCCGGATTCCATGCGCTCCGGCCCGAATTCCGGGGCGGTAGCCACGGCGAGGAACCGTGTGGGCCGCGCCATCAGGGATGCACCGAGTACTCCTCCACTGCGGTCGGGGAGCGTCACCGGCTCGGTGCGCCGCCCGAACAGCCCGGATCCGGCCTCGGTCCGCCCGGTGTGGTGGCGGTACCCGGCGGTCGCGGCAGCGCCCAGGACGACCGGACTGCCGCGACCTTCAGCGTGGGCCACGAGCCCGGGAAACTCCTCCGCGAACCGCTCCCACCAGCCGCGCGCCAGGCTCTCGACCCCGGGTGCCTCCACCGGCGCGCGAGCGGCCGCCTCCCGCAGCGCGTCAGCGATCGTCACGACAGGGACGGAGCGCTGCGCCGGAAGGTACTCACGCACCAGCCCCATTGCCTCTGCTCGCTCCGCCGCGCGGACGGCCCAGTGCTCCGCCGGGAGGGGCGGGGATACCGCGGGACCCGAAGCAGAACCCGTCGCGGTGTCGGGCTGCTGCGCCACTCCGGGCCCGCCTGCGAGGAGGACGAGCACTCCGACGAGGAGGAGCAGCCGGCGCGTGGGGAAGGAGGGCTGCGGGAGCACTATTTTGCCTCCCTCGGGTAGTGATCGCGGATCGCCTGGACGAGCCCCGGTATGGTGTGCTGCTCCGCCTCGACGTGCACCGGGAGCCCGAGCTCCCGCGCCGTCGCGGAAGTGATAGGCCCGATGGACGCGACCTCCGCGCGGCCCACCTCCGTACCCAGGATTTCGACATAATTGCGGACGGTCGAACTGGCCGTGAAGGTGACCAGGTCGATCTCCTCCGCCTGGAGTCGAGCGCGCAGCACCTCGGACTCGGCGCCGTCGGGAACGGTGCGGTACGCGACGATCTCCACCACCTCCACACCCCGCTCCCGCAAGGCCTCGGGGAGGACGGAGCGAGCCTCCTCGGCACGGGGGAGCAGGATCCGGGTCCCCCGGAGATCTACCTCCTGCACCAGCGCCTCCACCACCGATTCCGCCACGAACCTGTCCGGCACCAGGTCGGGATGGGCGCCTTCCATCTCGATCGCGGCGCCAGTGGCCGGTCCGATGGCGCACAGCGAGACCCCAGCGAGACTCCGGGTGTCCCGCCCCGCTCTGCGCAGAGCCGACCAGAAGCGGCTTACGCCATTGACGCTGGTGAAGATGATCCAGTCAAAGCGATCCGCCTCCGAAGCGGCCCGGAGAAGGGGCGCCGGATCGGCGGGATCGACGATGCGGATGGTGGGGAACTGAATCACCTCCGCCCCGAGCGCCTCCAAAGCCGCGGCGAAGTCGCTTGCCTGGGCGCGGGCGCGGGTGACCACGATCCGGCGCCCGAAGAGCGGCCTCGACTCGAACCAGGCGAGCCGCTCCCGCAGCCCCACCACTCCACCCACCACCACGATCGAAGGAGCGCCGATCCCCTCCTCAGCCACACGCCCGGGCAGGGTACGTAGCGTCCCCGTCACCACCCGCTGGCGCGGATACGTCCCCCATTCGATCGCTGCGGCGGGTGTATCCGCGGATTTCCCCGCCGCCAGGAGGTGCTCGAAGTTGGCCTCCATCCGGCTCACGCCCATGTACAGCACGAGCGTCCCCGCCCCGCGCGCAAGCTGCCCCCAGTGGAGATCGCTGTCGGGCTTTTCAGGATCCTCGTGGCCGGTGGCGAAGGTCACGCTGGAGGTGATCCCCCGGTGGGTAACGGGGATCCCCGCGTACCCCGCCGCGGCGATTCCCGCAGTGATGCCCGGCACCACCTCGAAGGGGATCCCCGCCTCCACCAGGGCAAGCGCCTCCTCCCCACCCCGCCCGAATACGTAGGGATCCCCACCCTTGAGCCGGACCACCACACTGTGGGCACGCGCCAGATCGACCAGCAGCCGGTTGATCTCTTCCTGAGTCCGCGAGTGCTCCCCCGCGCGCTTCCCCACATAGATCCGGTCCGCATCGGCCGGGACACGCTCGAGGATCGCGGGGTTCACGAGGGCGTCGTAGACAACGACGTCCGCGCGCGTGAGCAGTTCCACGGCACGGACGGTCAGGAGTCCGGGATCGCCCGGTCCGGCGCCAACTAGGTACACCGTCCCCACCGGATCGGAGGAGATCGGCGTCATTGCTGCTCCGCGTCGCTTAGCAGCTCCGAGAGGGTCTGGCGGAGTGGGATCTCGGGCCGCCATCCGAGCGCGCGGACCCGGTGCCCATCCCCAACCAGGAGAGGGAGATCCACCGGGCGGAACCGCTCGGCGTCCACTTCGATCCGTGCGCCGGTAGCCGACAACTCGATCATCTGCTCCACCATGTTGTGCAGCTTGTGTGCGTCGCCGGAACAGACGTTGTATACCTCCCCCGCATTCGCCCTTTCAATCAGGCACCTGTACGCACGGACCACGTCGCGCACGTCCAGGATGTCGCGACGCACCGAGAGATTCCCCACCCGGAGCGTAGGATCACAGCGGCCCGCGCGCATTTCGATGAGCTGGTGAGCAAAGCTAGGAAGGGCGAAGCGGGTGTCCTGCCCGGGTCCGGTATGGTTGAAGCTGCGGGCGATCACAACCTGCGGACCACCCGCGGCGGTCGCCTGCAGCGCCACGATCTCGGCAGCAGCCTTGGAGGCGGCGTACGGAGTCCCCGGACGGACGGGACGCTCCTCCGGAATCGGTTGCTCGGCCTCCGGCACCGTGCCATACACCTCGGCAGAACTGGCCAGCAGGACCCGGGTATCGCGAAACCCGGCTTCGGAGAGCGCGCAGACCAGGCGGAGGGTCCCGGTTGCGTTCACGTCCCAGGTGACGAGCGGACGTGCGAAGGAGTCCGCAACCGACGCCTGCCCCGCCAGGTGGTACACGGAGCCGGGCTCGGCCCGCTCCACCGCCGCGGCCACGGAGCGCTCGGACGTCACGTCGAGCAGAATCCAGCACACCCGGTCCCGCTCACCGGCGGAGAGCGTCCGGCCCTCCGGCGGCGCGCCGTCCGCCGTCCCGCCGTAAACGACGAATCCGGCCGCGAGCAGCTCCCGGACCAGGTGCTGTCCGACGAACCCCGCCGCGCCCGTGACCAGTACCCGCACCGCGTCCCGCGTCAGCCCATCGTGAGCGCGGCCGTCCGCTGCGGCTCCTGCAGCCGCGCCAGGTCGGCATCCACCATCATCTGCACCAGCTCCTGGAAACCGACCTCTGGCTGCCAGCCCAGCACTTCACGCGCCTTGGATGCGTCACCGACTAGGAGGTCCACCTCGGCAGGGCGCATGAAGCGCGGGTCCTGCACCACGAAGTCCTCCCAGTTGAGGTCCGCGCAGGCGAAGGCGGTCTCCACCAGCTGGCGCACGCTGTGGGTCTCGCCGGTGGCGATGACGTAGTCATCCGGCTGGTCCTGCTGGAGCATCATCCACATCGCCCGCACGTAGTCTCCTGCGAACCCCCAGTCGCGGCGTGCCTCCAGGTTCCCGAGACGGAGCTCCTTCGCCAGTCCCAGCTTGATCCGCGCCACCCCATCGGTCACCTTGCGCGTCACGAACTCCAGCCCGCGCCGTGGAGATTCGTGGTTGAAGAGGATCCCGCTCACCGCGAACAGGTCGTAGCTCTCACGGTAATTGATGGTCGCCCAGTGGCCGTACACTTTGGCGACGCCGTACGGGGAGCGGGGATAGAGCGGTGTGTCCTCCCTCTGCGGAACCGCCTGCACCTTTCCGAACATCTCGCTCGACGAGGCCTGATAGAAGCGGATCTTCGGATCGAATACGCGGATCGCCTCCAGCATCCGCGTCACTCCCAGTGCGGTCACGTCTCCGGTCAGAACCGGCTGAGTCCAGGATGTCTGGACGAAGGACTGCGCCGCGAGGTTGTACACCTCGTCCGGGCGCGCCTGCTGGAGTGCGTAGAGGAGGGAGTTCTGGTCGCTCAGGTCACCGGAAAGGAGCTCAATCTGGTCCTGAATATGCTGGATACGCTCAAAGTTGAGCGTCGAACTGCGCCGGGCCAGGCCGAAGACCCGATACCCTTTCGCGAGCAAGAATTCCGCCAGGTAGCTGCCGTCCTGGCCGGTGATTCCGGTGATCAGCGCCGTCTTCATACTCCTCTGGGATATCGGAACAGTGCCCATCTCGCCCGGCCGTGGCCCGGGTAATCGGGAATCTTAGCCTTCCCCCAGGGGGATGTCAACGCGCGACACCCCGGATCGCTCCTTGACCCAATGCGAGAAAGCAGATAGATTTATCTTCTTGTTGTGCAACCGATCCAAACGTAAGGAGAGTCCGATGGCCGGCTTCTGCGCCGTTTGTGGCAAGGGTCCGCGCAGCGGGAACAACGTCAGCCACGCGAACAACAAGACCAAGCGGCGCTGGCTGCCGAACCTTCAGTCTGCTCGCATCGTCACTGAGAACGGGACCCACAAGCGCATCCGTGTCTGCACCAGCTGCATCTCCGCCGGCAAGATCCGCAAGGCGGGGTGAGCGGTTCTGACCAGGACTATTACGGGTCGAAGGGGCTGCACGGCGTCGCTGTGC
>DATAAL010000418.1:0-1554 GCA_036260145.1 Longimicrobiaceae bacterium
GCCCCGAGCACGCTCCGTGCCCGGGGCCGCCGGCCGTCGCCTCGCGCCCGCTAGAGCGGCAGCTCCATCTCCGCCTCCGGGCCGTACACCGTGGACGGGCGGAAGCGGAAGCCCGCCTTCTCGTAGGAGCGGACCGCCGCCCGGTTGTGGAGCTCCACCGAGAGCCAGAGGCCCCGCATCCCCTGCGCGCGGGCCACCTGCGCGGCGACCCGGTTGACCTGCGTCCCCACCCCCCGGCCACGGATCCCCTGGTCCAGGAAGATGGCGTACTCCGCCACCCCGGGTCTCGCGGTGGGAGCCAGGAAGGCGTGCCCCACCATCCCCTGGTCCGACTCCACCAGGAGGTGCGTGCCACCACGGAGGACGTTGTCGAGCCAGCGGATGATCCGGTAGCTCCCCTGGGGGGGGAGCCCCTGCGCGGCGCGCTTGGGCTCGAAGCTCTCGTAGAAGCTCGCCACGATCTCGCGGTCCGCGGGGCTCATCTCGCGGACCAGAAAGGGGATTCCCTCTCGGTCGTGCAGGGTCACGGGGAGGATGTGGTTCAGGGGAGGGGTGGAGGGGGTGACCACGGTTGGCACGTCAGAATCCCATCCCCCAGCCGCGGAGGAGGGGGAGCGCCTGGCGGCGCAGCGACTCCAGGGTGCGCAGGTTGATGGCCTCCACCTGGGCACGGCGGGGGGCCGGCGGGAAGTCATCCGGGTCGTCGCGCAGGTGCTCGGGGAGGAGCTCGGGGCTCTCCCCCTGCCACCGGTCCAGCCACTCGCGGGGGAGGGCGTCCGCGGCCCGCTGCCCGGAGAGTCCGGCCCACACCAGCGTCCAGGCCCGCGGCACCACGCGCCAGATGGCGTACCCGCCCCCGCCGGTCGCCACGATGCGCCCCCCGCACACCCGGTCGGCCACCTCGCAGGTGATGCGCACGGTCTCCTCATAGAGCCGGGTGGTGGCGCGCAGGTGGGTGAGCGGGTCCAGGGTGTGCCCGTCGCACCCGTTCTGCAGGACGATCACGTCCGGACGGAACGCCTCCGCCACCTCGGGGAGGAGGCGGGAGTAGACGTCGAGCCAGGAGTCGTCCTCCGTGGAGGGATCGAGCGGGAGATTGAGCGAGTAGCCATATCCTTCTCCCTCCCCCAGCTCGTCCACGAACCCCGTCCCCGGGAACAGGTAGCGCCCGGACTCGTGCAGGGAGAGGGTGAGTACGTTCGGATCCTCGTAGAAGATCCCCTGCACCCCGTCGCCGTGGTGGGCGTCGTAGTCGATGTACATCACCCGCGCCCCGTGCGCCTCGCGGATCCAGGCGATGGCGGCAGCCGGGTCGTCGTACACGCAGAAGCCCGAGGCACGATCGCGGTGGGCGTGGTGCAGCCCGCCGCACACGTTGAAGGCCCGCGTCACCTCGCCCGACATCACCAGCTCCGCCGCCCGGATCGTCGCCCCCACCACCAGCGAGGTGACCTCGTGCATCCCGGGAAAGACGGGAGTGTCGTCCGTCCCCAGCCCCCACCGCCAGGCGTCGGACGGGTCCGCCCCCCGCTCGCTCAGCCGCCGCACCGCGGC
>DATAAL010000419.1:0-18343 GCA_036260145.1 Longimicrobiaceae bacterium
CCCTCACTCGAAGAGCGAGCTCACCGATTCGTTCAGGTGCGTATAGCGGATCGCTCTCGCGAT
The DNA here is from genome assembly GCA_036260145.1 of Longimicrobiaceae bacterium. Classification (GTDB taxonomy): domain Bacteria; phylum Gemmatimonadota; class Gemmatimonadetes; order Longimicrobiales; family Longimicrobiaceae; genus JAFAYN01. The sequence continues at coordinate 64 of DATAAL010000419.1, forward strand.
GAGGTCCCCCACCGACAACACGGTCAGCTGGGGGAAGCGCTTCGCCTCGGGGATGGCGATGGTGTTGGTCACCACCACCTCCTTCAGCGGCGCGCTCGAGAGCCGTTCCACCGCGGGACCCGAGAGCACGGCGTGCGATGCACAGCAATAAACGTCCCGCGCACCGCGGTTCTTGAGCGCGCGAACCGCCTCCGTCATGGTCCCGGCCGTGTCGATCATGTCGTCCGCAATCAGACAGTCCCGCCCCTCCACGTCGCCGACGACCTGGAGGACCTCGGCCACGTTCGCGGTGGGGCGCCGCTTGTCGATGATGCCGATGGTCGCGTTGAGCCGCTTCGCAAACCCGCGCGCCATCTTGGCCCCACCCACGTCCGGGGCCACCACCACCAGATTGAGGAGGTTCTTCTCGCGGAAGTAGCGGGTGAGCACCGGCGCGGCGTAGAGGTGGTCGACGGGGATGTCGAAGAAGCCCTGCAGCTGGTGCTGGTGGAAGTCCACGCCCAGTACCCGGTCGGCGCCGGCGGTGTGGATCATGTTGGCCAGCAGCTTGGCACCGATGGCCACGCGCGGCTGGTCCTTCCGGTCCTGCCGCGCGTAGCCGAAGTAGGGGATCACCGCGGTGATCCGCGCCGCCGAGGCCCGCCGCGCGGCGTCGATCAGGAGCAGGAGCTCCATGATGTTGTCCGCGGGGGGGACGGTGGGCTGGATGATGTACAGGTCGCGTCCGCGGACGTTCTCGTTGACGCGGACGAAGATCTCGCCGTCGGCGAAGCGGCGGATGGTGACGTCCCCGAGCGGGATCCCCAGGTTGTGCGCGATCTCTTCGGAGAGGGCCGGGTTGGCGGAGCCGGCGAGCATCATCATCTCGCCGTTGTTCAACGGAGTGGACATTGCGGGGAGCAACGGGTTCCGGAGGCCTTGAGCCCGGCAAGATAGACCTGCCCGAACGGGGCGTCAAGGAAACGGACGAGGGGTTCGCCGCCCCGTGGTTCGCCGTTCCCATAGCTCCCGGAAGCAGTGAGCGGAGGAGACTCACGATACCACCGTGAGTCTCCTCCGCCGCTGCGGGAGACCCAGAGCAGTACCTGGGGCCCCGAAATCTCGAAAACCCGACTACTGCACGAAGTCGCTCACCGGCCGCACCTCGACCGGTCCGAGGTTCAGCGCCCGCACCGCCGGCTCGATGGTCTTGAGGTCGCCGACGACGACCACCATCGCCTGCCCCGGCCGCACGTACTGGTTCGCCACCCGCCGCACGTCCTCGGAGGTGACGGCCATGACGCGCTCCACGTAGGTGTCGTAGAAGCTCGCGTCCAGGCCGTGGATCGACAGGTCGGCCAGGCTGGAGGCCAGGGCCGGATTGGTCTCCAGGTTCCGCGGGAGGCCGAGGGCAACATAGTTCTTGGCACGTTGCAGCTCGTCCCCGGTGACCGGCTCCGCTCGGATCCGGTTCAGCTCCCGGAAGAACTCGATCAGCGAGCTGTCGGTGACCGCGGTGCGCACCGCCGCGGACGCCGTGAACGGCCCCGCGCCCCGCCGCCACCCGAACGAGGACCCCGCCCCGTAGGTGTAGCCGTGCGCCTCGCGCAGGTTCTGCTGCAGGCGCGAGGTGAAGGAGCCCCCGAGCAGGGTGTTGAGCACCAGCATCGGGAAGTAGTCCGGGTTGTTCCGCTGCACGGCCGGGTGGCCGATGCGGACCTCCGACTGCGGCGCGCCCGGCTTGTCGATCAGGACGATCCGGGTGGATCCCAGGGTGGGGGTGGCGAGGGCCGGCGCGGGCGGTACGTTCCCCACCGCCCACCGCCCGAAGGCGCGCTCGACCATCGGGTGCACGGAGGCCGGATCCACGTCGCCCACCAGGACCAGCGTGGAGCCCCCGGGCCGGTAGAAGGTGCCATGGAAGTCGCGGAGCGTTCGGCGGTCCATCCGCCTCACCGCGGTGGTGCTGGCCAGCCGGCCGTAGGGGTGCTGCGCGCCGTAGACCAGCGAGGAAAAGGCGTTCCCGGCCACGACGCCCGCGTTGTCGCGGGCCCGCGTCAGCTCGGTGACCAGCTCGTCGCGTACCCGGGTCACCTCGTTCTCCGGGAAGTCGGGCCGCGCGACGACGTCGGCCATGATCATCAGCGCGTCGGGGAGCCGGTCGCGGAGCACGTACATGCCGACCTGCACGGCGTCCCATCCGGCGCTGGCGGTCAGCGTGGCCCCGAGCTGCTCCAGGTCGTCCGAGAGCTGGAGGGCGCTGCGCCCGCCCGCGCCCTCGTCCAGCATGGACGCGGTGAAGGAGGCGAGACCCGGGTGGGTGGCGGGGTCGTCCACCCGGCCGCCCCGCGTCACCAGCACCGAATGCACCGCGGGGATCTCCGGCCGCCGCACGTACAGGACCTCCAGGCCGTTGGCCAGGGTGCGGCGCTCCGGCGTGGGGACGCGCACCGCGGGGACCGGCCCGGGGACCGGAGGCGTGGTGGGGAACTCCGACTGCGCGGTGGCCTGCGGGGCCGCCGGAGCGGGAGCCGCGGGGGGTGGGGCCTGCACCGACGCGGCCTGGCCGCACCCCGCGAGGAGGGCGGCCGCGAACATACCAGCGAAGCGCTTCATCGGGCGTTCTCCTTTCCGGCGGTGGCGGTGGCGGCGCTCTGCCGGGGGACGATGTCGACGACGATCCGGTTCTTGCCGGCCAGGTACTCCCGGGCCACGCGCTGGATGTCGGCCGGGGTCAGGGCGCGGTAGCGCGCCAGATCCTCGTCCACGTACCCGGGGTCGCCGGTGTAGTACAGGTAGGAGTTGAGCCGGTCGGCCTTGTTGGCCACCGTCTCCAGCGAGGAGACGAACTGCGTCTCGATCCCGCTGACCACGCGCCGGAGCTCCTCCGCGGCGGGAGGGGTGGCGGCCAGCTTCGCGATCTCCTCGTCCACCGCGCGCTCCAGGCTCCGCAGATCGGTTCCGGACCGCCCCGTCACACGGACGAAGAAGTCGCCCGAGAGGCGCTGGGAGCTGTTGAACGCGCTCACCGTCTGCGCCACGCGCTCGTCGTACACCAGGCGCTTGAAGAGCCGGCTGTTCTTCCCGTCCGTGAGCAGGTTCGCCAGCGCGTCCAGGGCGGCGTCGTCCGCGTGGAACGCCCGGGCGGAGCGCCATACCAGGTTCACCTGCGGAAGGGTGACGCGGTCTTCCAGCCGGAGGCTGCGGGTCGCCGGGATCGGCGGGACCGGAATCTCCGGCCGGGTGAGCTCCCGGCCACGCGGGATCCACCCGAAGTACCTCTCCACCAGCCGGCGGACGCGCTCCGGATCTACGTCACCGACCACGGCCAGGACCGCGTTGTTGGGCGTGTAGTAGGTGCGGAAGAAGTTGTTCACGTCCTCCAGCGTGGCGGCGGACAGGTCGGCCATGGAGCCGATGGTGGTCCAGGAGTACGGGTGCCCCTGGGGGTAGAGTGCCTGATAGGCCGTCTCCCAGAACATTCCGTACGGAACGTTCTCGTACGACTGGCGCCGCTCGTTCTTCACCACCTCGCGCTGGAGGTCCAGCTTCTTCTGGGTCATCGTCTCCAGGAGGCCACCCATCCGGTCGGCCTCCAGCCAGAGCGCCAGCTCCAGTGCATTGGAGGGGAGGGTCTCGTAGTAGTTGGTCCGGTCGGGGTTGGTGCTCCCGTTGTTCACCGCGCCCGCGGCCTCCAGGAGGTTGTCGAAGTCGCCCTCCGGGACGTTCTTGCTCCCCTCGAACAGGATGTGCTCGAAGAGGTGCGCGAACCCGGTCCGGCCTGGCTGCTCGTACCCCGAGCCGACGTGATACCAGAGGTTGACCGCGACGATGGGGGTGGAGTGGTCCTCGCTCACGACCACCCTCAGCCCGTTGGGGAGCTGGAAGGTGGTGTGGGGGATGCTGACCTCCTGCGCCGCGGCGGGGGCGGCGAGGAGACCCAGCAGCAGGAGCAGACGTTTCATCGGCTGTCCTCTTTGGGGTTGAGTGGTTTCCGGTGGCTCGGGAACACGATACCGAGCGGAGGTCGCTCCCGCCAGCAGCCGGGGAAAAGCACCCGTATCTACCCGGATTTCCGGGCGATGGATCCCTCCTGCCTTGGACACTTCCGGCCGGGGGAGGGTTGCAACGGACGGCGGGCCGAAGGGGGTTGCGCCGGAGTGCCGCGGGCGGGAACGGCCCGGGGTGGTAGGAGAAAAAGCCCCTCCCCCGCATGCGGGTAGGGGCTGGGGAGTCGACCGCCGCAGGGGTGTGCGCCGGCTACGGGCGGCGCCGGAGCTGCGGCTCCGAGCCGTGCCGGGCTAGACCGCCGGACGGTAGAAGAACGACTTGCGCCTGCGGATCTTCCCGTCCTCGATCTCGTACGTATCCGAGAACTCCACGTCGATCTCCGAGCCGTTCCTGTGCATTCCCTGGAAGCGGCCCCAGCAGGCGGCGTGGCTGGCGTCGATCACCACCGCGGTCAGGTCGTGGCTGCCGCTCGCGATCACCCGTTCCTCCTCGTAGAACCTCAGCAGCCGATCGATCCCCTCGAACGGCTCGTATCCGGGGCGCTCGTAGACGATCTCCGGATGGCAGAGCTCACGGAGACGGCTGAACTGGCGAGCGTCTATGGCACGGAAGAGATCGTGCACCACTGTCGTAGGCGTCGTGAGCATGGGGAACCCCGCGAGGTGTGGGTTGAGGTCAGACCGGCTCCGCAAGGAGCACGTCGCCGGGTACTCCGGGGGGCTGGTCCGGGGAGCTCCGGACATGGTCCAGCCATCCATGCCTGTCCTCGATCTCGCCCCGGGCAATGCCGAAGTAGGTCTTCTGGATTGCGGTGGTGACCGGACCGCGCTTCCCCTCGCCCACGGGCAGCCTGTCCACCGAGCGGATAGGGGCGATCTCCGCCGCGGTGCCCGTGAAGAAGAGCTCGTCAGCGACGTACAGGACCTCGCGCGGGAGGTTCCGCTCCCGGACCTCGATCCCCAGGTCGCGGGAGATGGTGATCACCGTGTCGCGGGTGATCCCCGGGAGGATGGAGGCGGTGGCGGGTGGGGTGTAGAGGATTCCGTCGCGGATCACGAACAGGTTCTCGGCCGATCCCTCGCCGAGGTAGCCGTTCACGTCCAGGCCGATCCCTTCGTCATACCCGTTGTTCTTGGCTTCGCGGCTGATGAGCTGCGAGGACAGGTACATTCCTCCGGCCTTGGCCGTGCTGGGGATGGTGTCCGGGGCCACCCGGCGCCAGGAGGAGACGCACACGTCCACTCCCCGCTCCAGCCCCTCCTCGCCCAGGTAGGCACCCCACTCGAAGGCGCCGACCATCATCTCCACCGGGTGTCCGATGGGGTTGGTCCCCAGCTCGCCCACGCCGAGCCAGGCGAGCGGGCGGAGGTACGCGCCCGTCAGTCCGTTGCGGCGGATCACCTCCCGGCACACCTCCATCACCTCCGCCTGTGTGAAGGGGAGGTCCATCCGGTAGATCCGGGCGGAGTCGCCCAGCCGGCGGATGTGGTCCCGGAGGCGGAAGATCGCCGGACCGCCGGGCGTGTCGTAGCACCGGATCCCCTCGAAGATCGAGGCGCCCATGTGAAGACCGTACGTCATGACGTGGACGGTCGCCTTCTCCCAGGGCACCATCCCGCCGTTCATCCAGATCCACTTCGTGGGGCGCAGGGGCATGGGGATCTCCGCGGGAACCAGGGTGAGCACCGTCGGCGGCGGGCCGGTAGACAGGGGGATGGGACGGAGGTGGTCGGCACCGCGAAGATCCCGGGCACCGGAGACAGGGAAGCGGTCGCGAGTGCCTCGCAATGCTCTGTCCCGTTTTATGCGGAATACTACATGTGTCGGCTTTGCCGAGTCAAGCAATTCGGATCACGGCCGTGCCGGGGGCGAGGAGACCGGCGTGGGAGCCTTCTCCGCCCCGGTCTGCGGCGGGGACGACGTGGGCGCCGGCTCGGTCCGGCGGCTCCGGCTCGTGTCCACGGCCGGCGAGGCGGGGATCACGAGGGTGTCTCGTGGTGGCCGCGGCCGCGCAGCGGGCTCGGGCTTCGGCTGCGGTGCGCCCGGGGGCGGGACGGTGGAGGTGTCGCGGGGAGCCGGGGTGGCCGGGATCCGCACCGTGTCTCTCGTGTCGATGGTCCGGGGCACCTGGGCACCGGAGTCCTTCGGCTCCTCCGCCCGGGCCGCAGGGGGTCGGGGCTCCTGGCGCGGCTGCGTGCGCTCCGCGGGCCGCGTGGGCGGGATGATGTCCCGGAGGTCCGCGTCCCCCTGCTCGGTCGGACGGGTGATCCCGATCCGGCTCCAGGTGCGCTCGTCCGTTCCGGCCGGGAGCTTGGGGGTGATGCGCCGGGAGGCCCGGTTCAGCGGAACCACCTGCGAGTCCACCACCATCCAGGCGGCGGTCTGCGTGTCCCCCGCGGCGTCCTTCCCGCGGGCGTAGACCACGACGCCCTCACCCCTCGGGTTCTTCGCCGCCATCAGCTCCAGCGAGTCGCCCGCGCCGCTCTCCCCGATCCACTGGCTGACGGTCTCCACCTCGCTGGTGTAGACCTGCGGGGCCCCCTCGCTCCCCGATCGCCCGGCGGCATCCGCCCGCTCCCCGCCGCCGCACCCGACCGGCGCGCCCGCCAGGAGAGCGGTCAGGAGGATTGCGCGAGGGGTGCTGGCTTTCATCGGCTCTTCACGGGTCCGGGAGACGGAGGCGGAACCCGGCGCAGGGCTCGGATCCCGATCGAAAGCGACTCGATCAACCGGTGCTGCAAGCTGGGGGCCACGAGCGGAGGCGCGTGCAACGCAAGTACCGGTCGCCCGTATGCTTACGAAGACCGCCGGGAGACCGGGGAGCTCACCCGGGGGAGCCCGACTCTTCGGTTCTCGGTGTTCGGCGACGCGGGGTGGGCGAGGTGACGGCCCACGCCGCGGCGACGAGCGCGACGGCCAGTGGTGCGACCTTGGCACGGTGCCGCAGTGCGGTCCCGTGGTTCCCCGTGAAGATGGCGAACAGCAGCGTGACCCCGACCACGGTTCCGAGCAGTGCGCGCATGGCCCGGTCATGCCATAGAACGCGCATCCTCCACCCGATCAGCACCACCAGCGCAACGTAGACCAGTGCGTCGAGCATGGCCAGCACGTCCATCCGGGTCTCCGGCGGCAAGGGAAACCCGAACAGGAACACCACTGCCCGGATCGGCGTCTGCCAGAGCAGATCCCAGGGACTGTCCACGTAGAGTCCCTGGAGGTATGCGGTCCGCCCTGTCGCGAACCCCATCTGAACGCGCGCGAACCTCTCCGGCCGGATGACCCAGACCAGGTTCTCGCGGCCCCACGCGGCGGCGAGCGCCGCCGCGCAGAGAACCACGCACGCCGCTCCAGCAAGCACGAGCACCGCGCGGGTAGTCGGCCGCTCGGAGAACCGGTGGGTCTCGTGCACGAGGGCCTCCATCACGACGACCGCAGTCGCAGCGAGCAGCGCGGAGTTTAGGCCGCTCCCCGCCAGTAGGGACGCCACCGCCACCCAGATCCAGATCCGGCCGCCTCCGCGCTGCCAGCGCGCGGCGCAGAACGCACCACACACCAGGAACAGGATGATCCACGCCTCCCGAACGGTCATCGCCGAGTACAGAACCAGAGTCGGGAAGAACGCCACGACCCAGCACGTCCGACGCGCAGCTCGCTCGCCGGCCAGCTCTCCGGCCAGCGCCCCTGTAACACCAGCCACCATCGCTCCTGCAAGCACGTTCGCCGAGGCCAGCAGCAGCGGGCTCCTCCCGGTTATCGAATAGAGCAGGGCTCCGAACCATGAGTACATGAACGCCCCGCTCTCGAACCGACTCAGCGCGGCGACGAATCCGTTCCGGGACCACTCCCATGCACGGACCTCGAAACCGAGCGCGTCACCCGACGAATCGGGGAGGGGAGCCACGTAGACGTGCACCAGCGCTGTCACGCAGCGTACCGCGAACGCCACGGCGATCGGCACGCGCAGCGGACGGAGCACCGGTATCCACGTTGCCGCCGCCCAGACCACCAGCGCCGCGCAGAGCAGCCCGGCCCAGCCTGCCACATCAGGTTGCATGATTCGCAAGCGCAGGACGCCGGGAGTGGATTGAGACTCCCCCCGGCTGGATGCACGGCCCGGCGACCCTAAAGGTCCGGTAATATCGGAATGCCGAGGAGCGGTGGCGTTGAGCGAGACGCAGGACGAGGCCGGCGTCTGCCGGGCTCAGACCTCGCACGTGCAAGGATCGCCTCCCGCGGCGCGTAGGGCGTGGCGGGCGAGTGACAGGTCGTACAGCATGTCGTCTGGGAAGATTGCCCCCAGAGGATTCGAACCTCCACTAACGGTTCCAAAGACCCTTCAGGCAACCCGCCTCGGACCCACGTTAGTAGCAGCCTCCAGGCTTTTCGATCCGCTAGTCGTACTTCGAGGCCCCGGAAGGGGGCTTCGTCGTATTCAAACCGTATCAGCCGCTGACGGAATCGGCAACCAGTGGTGCTCCGGCTGTTGGTGGGATAAAGACGGGTGGCCAGGGCAGTTGCACTGCAGACGCTTGCTCTTTCCTCCACGCTGTCTGGAAGCCCGTGAAGACCGTGGAGGTTCCACCCAACCGAGTCCCCCCGCGATATCGCCCCCACGGGTGGTCACACCATCAGGAGGGCGTTACTCCGGAACCCACCAGATCCGGTGGATAGGAGCACTCGGCAAGCTTCCCGGGAGGATGGCCCACTTCCGCGTTTCGTGATCCCGCTGAGCAATCTGCGTCACTGGTCGTCGGGAAATCGCGCCCAGTCTGCCATTCCCGTTGCTGGCCGTCGATCCGGCTCCTGGGGTAGTGTGACAACCTGCGTTACTCGCATGAGAGCCGCCTGTGGACAGAGCAAATCCATGGGTTCGGGGAGCAGCCTGCCCACGGTCACCGCGGTGCGACATACAGGGAACGATCATGATCGAGAATCCGTGGTTCGTGCATTCGTTGACACGAAATCTGCGCTCTGATACCGTTCAACCATACGGAAAGGACATAATTCCGCACCACCCGCCACTCGGCGTGACCGTGCTGCCGTTCGGTCAATGTATCAGGAGGCATATCCTCGATGTACCCTGGGAACGAACCGATCCATGGAGCGCGAACCGCCCTGAGTGAGTGTGTGCACCACCCGTTCGAGCGGCAGGCGGAGCTTACCCCCGGCGCCGTCGCGGTCGTCTCCGGGCGGGAAGAGCTCACCTATCGGGAGCTGGAGGATCGCGCCAACCAGCTTGCCCACGCCCTGCTGCGGCGGGGAGCAGGCCCCGAGGTGCGGGTGGGAATCTGCGTGGAGCGCTCGGCGGAGCTGATCGTCGGCCTGCTGGGGATTCTCAAGGCGGGCGCTGCCTACGTCCCGCTGGATCCGAGCTACCCACGGGAGCGGATCTCCGTCACCCTGCAGGATGCCCGTGCTCCCCTGCTGGTGGCGCAGGAGCGCTTCCGCCCCCTCCTGGAGGGGCGCCGGGGCGTGGCTGTCTGGCTCGACACGGACGCTGAAGAGATCGCGAAAGAGGGCACGGCGCGCCCCGCGTGCCTCGCCGGCTCCGCCAACATGGCCTATCTGATCTACACCTCCGGCTCCACGGGGAGGCCCAAGGGCGTGGTGATCGAGCACCGCAGCGCACTGGCCCTGCTGGAGTGGTGCCGCGGGGCGTGGCCGGCGGATGAGTGCGCGGGCGTTCTCGGCTCCACCTCGGTGTCCTTCGACATGTCGGTCTTCGAGGTCTTCCACACCCTCGGGGTGGGAGGGACCCTCGTCATGGCGGAGAACGCCCTCGCGCTTCCGTACCTCCCGGCGCGGGAGCGCGTCACCCTGGTCAACACCGTCCCCTCCGCCGCCGCGGAGCTGTTGCGGAGCGGGGGCTTCCCCGTCTCGGTGCGGGTGGTGAACCTCGGCGGCGAGCCGCTGTCGAACGCGCTCGCCCAGGGGCTGTACGCGCTCGGCCACGTGGAGAAGGTCTGGAACCTCTACGGCCCCACCGAGGACACCACCTATTCCACCTTCCACACGGTCGCCCGCGGAGCGGAGTCGGAGCCCGCGGTGGGGCGCGCCGTCCCCTGGACGCGCATCCATCTCCTGAACGCGGAGCTGAACCCCGTCCCCGACGGGGAGGCGGGAGAGGTGTACCTGGCCGGGGACGGCCTCACCCGCGGGTACCTGGACCGTCCTGAGGTGACCGCCGAGAGGTTCCTCCCTGACGCACTGGGCTCCGTACCGGGAGCGCGCATGTACCGGGTGGGGGATCTGGGGCGCTTCCTTCCGGGCGGAGAACTGGAGTACCTGGGGAGGGTGGATCACCAGGTGAAGATCCGCGGCTTCCGCGTGGAGCTGGGAGAGGTCGAGAGCGTGCTCCGGAAGTGTCCGGGAGTGCGCGAGGTGGTGGTGACGGCGCGCGAGGACGACAGCGGAGACCGGCGGCTGGTGGCTTACGTGGTGAGCAGGGACGGGTCGCCCGTCCCCACGACGGAGGCGATGCGGGAGTACCTGCGGGTGCGAGTGCCCGAGTACATGGTGCCGGCGGCCTGGGTGGCTCTGGAGAAGCTCCCGCTGCTCCCCAACGGGAAGCTGGACCGGCGGTCGCTGCCGGAGCCGGAGCCCACGCCCGGAGCCGGGAGGGGGTACGCGGCGCCGAGGACGGCGACGGAAGAGCGGCTGGCGGAGATCTGGGAGGAGGTGCTGGGGGTGGAGCGCATCGGGATCCACGACAGCTTCTTCGAGCTGGGAGGGCATTCGCTGCGAGCCGCGCAGGTGATCACGCGGGTGCGGGTCGCCTTCGGCGTGGAGATGCCGATGGCGGCCGTCTTCGACGCGCCCACCGTCGCCGAGCTGGCGGAGCGGGTGAGCGCGGGAGAGGAGGCGCCGGAGCTGCCGCCGCTGGTGCCGGTCTCCCGGGACGATCCGTTGCCGCTTTCGCTCTCCCAGGAAGCGATCTGGTTCTTCCAGAAGCTCGCGCCGGGGATGCGGTCGTACAACTTCCAGGCGTCGTACCGCTTCCGCGGTGACTTCGACGCCGATGCGCTGGATCGCGCGCTGGCCGAGATCGTCCGCCGCCACGAGATCTTCCGCACCACCTTCCACGAGGTGGGCGGCCGCGCCGTGCAGGTCGTCCACCCCGCGGGGCCGGCGCTCTGCCCCCGCTTTGACCTGTGCGGGCTCCCGGCGGAGGAGCGCGAGGCCGTGGTGCAGCGGCACATGGCCGAGGAGTTCGGGACGCCCTTCGACCTGGTGCGGCTTCCGCTGATCCGCTGGCGCCTGCTGCGGCTCGCCGACCAGGAGTATCTCCTCCTGCAGGTGGAGCACCATTTCGTGCACGACGGGTGGTCGTTCGCCGTCTTCCTGCGTGAGCTGGTGGCCCTGTACTCCGCCTTCGTGCGGGGCGAGCCGTCGCCCCTCCCTGAGCCGGCCGTCCAGTTCGCCGACTTCGCCGTCTGGCACCGCCGGCTGATGGAGGGCGAGCGCGCCCGGCAGGACGTAGCGTACTGGAAGGAGACGCTCACCGGCGCCGACCCGGTGCTGGAGCTTCCCACCGACCGGCCCCGCCCGGCGGCCATGAGCTTCCGTGGGGCCTCCCTGCGCACCCGCATGCCCGCGGAGGTGGCGCGCGCCGCGCGGGCCTTCTGCCGGGAGAGGGGCACCACGCTGTACATGACGCTCCTCGCGGCCTTCGAGGCGCTGATGGGGCGCTACACCGGGCAGGAGGACTTCTGCCTCGGCGGCGGCGTCGCCAACCGCAGCTGGCGGGAGACGGAGGGGCTGATCGGCATGATCGTCAACACCATCGCCCACCGCGTCCGGCTGGACCGCGTCTCCACCTTCCGCGAGCTGGTCGCGCAGGTCCGCGACTCCGCCCGCGAGGCGTACGAGCACAAGGACGTGCACTTCGGCCGGGTGGTGGAGGCCCTCGCCCCCGAGCGGACCCTGAGCTACCTCCCCGTCTACCAGGTGGCCTTCAACTTCCACGACGCCCGGTACCCGGACTTCCGGCTCCCCGGGGTGGAGATGGAGGTCACGGAGGCGCTCAGCAACGGCTCGGCCAAGTTCGACTTCCAGGTGATCATGATGCCCCGCGCGGAGATGCGCGCCGGGGCCCCCGGCGACGAGGTCGAGGCGGTGTGGGAGTACGCCACCGACCTCTTCGACCCGGAGACCGCCGAGCGCATGGCAGCCGACTACTACCGCTTCCTGGAGGCGCTTCTCGCCCATCCGGACCTGGAGCTGGCCCGGGTGCCACTGATCACGCCCGGAGAGCGGGAGCGGGTGCTGGAGTGGGGCCGTGGGACGGCGAGGCCGCTCGGCAGCCTCGCCGCGCACGCGCTCTTCGTGGAGCGGGCGCGAGGGAACCCCGGGGCGCTCGCCGTCGCCTGCGACGGTCGGTCGCTCACCTATGCGGAACTGGAGCGCCGCTCTGCGCGGCTCGCCCGCCGGCTCCGGGAGATGGGCGCGGGGCCGGGCGCGCGAGTGGGCGTCTGCGCCGTCCGCTCGCCGGAGCTGGTGGTGGGTACCGCGGCCACGCTGCGGGCGGGGGCCGTGCACGTCCTGCTGGATCCCGCCCTCCCGGCCGGACGGCTGGCCTACATGGCGGAGGACGCGGAGGTTGCTATCCTGCTCGCGGGGGAGGGGGTGCGTGACGCCGTCCCCGGCGACTTCCCGGTGCTGCCGCTGGACGAGGGCCTGCTTACCGACGGCGACGCCGGGGAGTGGGACGACGCGGACGTTCCGCTGGACGCGGGCGCCTTCGTGGTCTACACCTCCGGCTCCACCGGGACGCCCAAGGGGGTGGAGGTCACCCACCGCGGGCTGCTCAACGTGGTCCGCTGGCACGATGACGTCTTCGGGATCACGGAGCGGGACCGGACCACGCACCTGGCCGGACTCGGCTTCGACGCGATCGCCTGGGAGACCTGGCCGTACCTGGCCGCCGGCGCCTCGCTGCACATGGTGACCGACGAGGAGACCCGCACCTCGCCTCCTGCGCTCCAGGCGTTCGCGCTGGAGAACGGGATCACCGTCCTGTTCGTCACCACGGTGCTGGGGGAGGCGCTCATGGCGCTGGAGTGGCCGGAGCGCACGCCGCTCCGCGTCCTCCTCACCGGGGGGGAGACGTTGCGCTCCCGACCGCGCGCCGGGCTCCCCTTCCAGGTGGTCAACGCCTACGGACCCACCGAGACCGCCATCCTCGCCACGGTGGGGCCCGTAGCGCCCGGTGCCGGCGACGGACGCCTGCCGCCCATCGGCCGCCCGATCGACAACGCCCGGCTCTACGTGCTGGACCGTGAGCTGGAGCCCGTCCCTGTGGGCGTCCCGGGAGAGCTGTACATCGGCGGGGCGGGGGTGTCGCTGGGCTACGTCTGCCGCCCCGAGCTCACCGCCGCGGCCTTCGTCCCCGACCCGTTCCTCTGCGCGGAGCAGGGAGCGGCGGGAGCGCGGATGTACGGCACCGGCGACCGGGTACGCTGGCTCCCCGGTGGGGAGATCGAGTTCCTGGGACGCATCGACCAGCAGGTGAAGCTCCGCGGCTTCCGCATCGAGCCCGGGGAGATCGAGACCATCCTGCGCGCGCACCCGGCGGTTGCCGCCGCCGTGGTCCTGGTCCGCGGCGACGCGCCCGCGGGGCGGCAGCTGGTGGCGTACGCCGCTCCCCACCCGGGCGAGCCGCTGGAGGCGGGGAGCCTGCGCGCGTGGCTGCGGCAGCGGCTCCCGGAGTACATGATTCCCGGTGCCTTCGTCTTCCTGGACACCATCCCGCTGACGCCCAACGGCAAGGTCGACCGGCGGGCGCTCCCCGGGCCGGAGCACGACGCCTCGGAGGAGGCGTACGTTGCCCCACGGACACCGCTGGAGGAGGTGGTGGCAGGGATCTTCGCAGAGGTGCTGGGGCGGGAGCGAGTCGGGGTGGAGGACGACTTCTTCGCGCTGGGCGGGCACTCCCTGCTCGCCACCCGCGTGGTCGCCCGGACCCGTCCGGCGCTGGGGGTGGAGGTCCCGCTGCGCGCGCTCTTCGAAGCGCCGACCGCCGCACGCCTGGCAAGGCGGGTGGATGCGGAGCTCCGCGAGGACCAAGGCGTCGCCCTCCCGCCGCTGGCCCCCGTCTCCCGCGATGCGCTGCATGCGCTCCCGCTCTCCTTCGCACAGCAGCGCCTCTGGTTCATCCACCAGATGGACCCGGACGACGTCGGCTACAACATGGCGTTCCCCCGGCGCCTGTCGGGACGGCTGGACCCAGGTGCTCTGGAGCGGGCCATGGGCGCGCTGGTGGCGCGGCACGAGTCGCTGCGGACGGTGTTCCGCTCCGTCGCCGGAGGCGCGGTACAGGTCGTCCTGCCGGCGGGAGCGGGCCACCTCCCCCTGATCGACCTGGCCGGACTGGCGTCGGAAGCCCGTGAGCGCGCGGTTGTGCGTTTGGCGGAGGAGACCGCCAGGCGCCCGTTCGACCTGGAGCGCGGGCCTCTCCTGCGCCTCGCGCTGGTGCGGCTCTCGGATGAGGAGCACGTGGTCCTCCACTGCATGCACCACGTCATCAGCGACGGCTGGAGCATGGGCGTGCTCTTCCGCGACCTGTTCGCGCTGTACGAGGCGTTCGCGAGTGGCACGGTGCGAACCGCATCGCCGCTGCCGCCGCTGCCGGTGCAGTACGTGGACTACGCGGTCTGGCAGCGCGGCTGGCTGACGGGGGAGGCCCTCCGCCGGCAGCTCGACTGGTGGCGCGGGCGCCTGGGCGGTGCACCCCCGCTGCTGGAGCTTCCGACCGACCGGCCGCGCCCGCCGGTGGCCAGCGGCCGCGGGGCTGCGGTCCGCTTCGACCTCCCCGTGGAGACTACGCGCGCGCTGCGATCGCTCGCCCGGCGCGAGGGGGCCACCCTCTACATGGTTCTGCGCGCGGCGTCCGACCTGCTGCTCTCGCGCTGGTCCGGGCAGGAGGACCTCGTGGTCGGCTCGCCCATCGCCAACCGCACCCGCGTGGAGCTGGACGGCCTCATCGGTTTCTTCGTCAATACGCTCGCCCTGCGCACCGACCTCTCGGGCGACCCCTCCTTCTCCGAGCTGCTGGGCCGCGTGCGCGAGACCGCCCTGGGCGCCTATGCCCACCAGGACCTCCCCTTCGAGCGCCTGGTCGAGGAGATCGCCCCCGAGCGCAGTCTCTCACACACCCCTCTCTTCCAGGTGATGTTCGCCCTGCAGAACGTCCACGGCGACGGGGTTCCCGCCCCCTCCGGGCTGCGCGTGGAGCCGCTCCGAGGCGTGGTGCGTACGGCACGCTTCGACCTGGAGCTGGACATCTTCGAGCACGGCGACGAGCTGGCGGGGAGTCTGCGCTTCCGGACCGACCTCTTCGACCTCGCCGCCATGGAGCGCTTCGCGACGCAGTACCGCACGCTGCTCGCCTCGCTCTGCGCCTCACCGCAGGAGCGCTGCTCACGGCTGCGCCTTCTCCCTCAGGAGGAGACGGACCTCCTCCTGGCCTACGGGAGCGGCCTCGGGCACACGGAGGCTCCCGGCGAGTCCGTCCCCCGGCTCCTGGCGGCGCAGGCCGCCCGCACCCCGGACGCGGTCGCAGTGCGCTCCGGGGACGAGGCGCTCACTTACGCGCAGCTCCACCGGCGCGCGGCCTCTCTCGCCCGTCTCCTGCGCGAGTGGGGCGCTGGACCGGGGGCGACGGTGGCGGTGTGCCTGGAGCGCGGCCCGCGGCTCCTGGTGTCCCTGCTGGCGGTCTGGAAGGCCGGGGGCGTCTACCTTCCGCTGGACCCCACCCACCCGTCCGAGCGCCTGGGCTTCCTGCTGCGCGACTCCGGTGCGGAGCTCGTGCTGACCGAGGCGCACCTCGCCGGCTTGCTGCCGGAGCACGGGGCCGGCGTCGTCCTGCTCGACGAGGCTTCTTGCGAGGATGCCGGTGAGTTGGACGAGGAGCCCTCCGGTGCGCCGGACGAGCTGGCGTACCTGATCTACACCTCGGGCTCCACTGGCACCCCCAAGGCGGTCATGGTGGAGCACGGGCAGCTCGCGCACACCCTCCGGGGTGGGCTCGGCGTGCTCGGCTTCACCCCGGATGACGTGATAGCCGCTCTCGCCCCGGCGGCCTTCGACATCTCTCTGCTGGAGCTGGTCGCGCCGCTGCTCGCGGGCGCCTCGGCGCGGATCATCCCGCGCGAGGTCGCGCGTGACCCTGAAGAGCTGCTGCGGCACTGCGCCGACGTGACCGTGCTGCACGCCGTCCCCGCGCTGATGCGCCAGGCGGTGGAGGTCGCGCGGGGGGGGCGGACAATGCCGGATCTGCGCCTGCTGCTGGTCGGCGGCGACACTGTCGCGCCCGACCTGCTGGAGGAGATGCGGGAGGTCTTCCCGGGGGCAGCGGTCCGCGTCCTCTACGGACCCACCGAGGGGACCATCATCTGCGCGACGTACTCCGTCCCGGCGGAGGGGGAGATCGCCGGGCACCCGCTGGGGCGGCCGCTGCCGGGGGTGCGGCTGCGCGTCTGCGGGCCGCGGGGGGAGATCCTCCCGGTGGGTGTTCCTGGCGAGGTGCGGATCTCCGGCGGGGGTGTCGCCCGCGGCTACCTGGGCATGCCGGAGCTGACGGCGGAGAAGTTCGTCACCATCGACGGCGAGCGCGCCTACTGCACGGGCGACCGCGCGCGCTGGCGCCCCGACGGCGTGCTGGAGTTCCTGGGCCGCACCGACGAGCAGGTCAAGGTGCGCGGCTTCCGCATCGAGCCCGGTGAGGTGGAGGCGGCGCTGCGCGAGCAGCCGGGCGTGCGCGAGGTGGTCGTGCTGGCACAGGAGGATCGGCCGGGCGAGAGGCGCCTGGTGGCCTACGTGGTCCCGGAGAGCGCCGACCCCTCAGCCGGAGAGGCGGGCGCCGCCGAGCAGGTGGCCGGGTGGGAGGCGGTCTTCGACCAGGCGTACGGCGAGGGCGCAGCGGAGGCGGACCCGATGCTGAACCTGAAGGGGTGGAACAGCAGCTACACCGGCGAGCCGATCCCGCGCGGGGAGATGCGGGAGTGGGTGGAGCGCACCGTCGAGCGCATCCTGGCGCTGCGCCCGGAGCGGGTGCTGGAGGTCGGGTGCGGGACGGGGCTGCTGCTCTTCCGCGTAGCCCCGCACGTGCAGGCGTACCACGGGACGGACTTCTCCGGCGTCGCCCTGGAGCACGTGCAGCGTCACCTGGGCGGTCTGCCGCAGGTGACACTCTCCGAGCGCAAGGCGGACGACCTGGAGGAGTTCGCGGGGGCGGGCTTCGACACGGTGGTGCTCAACTCGGTCGTGCAGTACTTCCCCGGGGCGGAGTACCTGCTGCGGGTGCTGGAGGGCGCCGTCGCGGCGCTCCGCCCGGGCGGGCGGATCTTCGTGGGCGACGTGCGCAGCCTGCCGCTGCTGGGGGCCTTCCACGCCTCGGTGGAGCTGGCGCGCGCGCCGGAGGAGCTGCCGGCCGAGCGGCTGCGCGAGCGGGTACGGCGCGCCATGGCGGAAGAGCAGGAGCTGGTGGTCGATCCCGCGCTCTTCGAGGCGATGCAGGCACGGATTCCGCGCCTGGGGCAGGTGGAGGTGCAGGCGAAGCGGGGCAGGTACGACAACGAGGTCTCGCGCTTCCGCTACGACGTGGTCCTCCACCTGGACGCGACCCCCGCCGCCGTGGAGCCCCTGGTCTGCGACTGGAGCGGCGAGGACGCCGCGGCCCTGCAGACGCTCGTGCGGGAGGCGGCGACCGGGCTGCTGCTCCGCGGAGTCCCCGACGCGCGCGTCGGGGCGTACGTCCGCGCGCTGGAGCTGATCTCCACCGCGGGCAGCGGGGAAACGGCCGGCGCAGTGCGGGAGCTCGCGGCCGCGGAGCCGATCGGCGGGATCGTCCCGGAGACGCTCTTCGCGCTCGCGGATGAGACGGGCCGGGCGGTGGAGGTGCGCCCGGGAGCGGCGGGGGTGCTGGAGGTGCTCTTCCATCCGGTCGGCGGGGTCTGCCGGTTCCCGGTGGAGGAGGGAGAGGAGCGACCCTGGGAGTCGTACGCCAACGACCCGCAGTGGGGCCGGCGCATCCGCGCCCTGGTGCCCGCGCTCCGCTCCGCAGCGCGCGCGAAGCTCCCCGAGTACATGGTGCCCGCCGCGTTCGTGGTGCTGGAGGCGCTCCCCGTCACGCCCAACGGCAAGGTGGACCGCGCGGCGCTCCCCGCCCCGGACACCGCCGGCTCGCGGGAGGGGGATTACGTCGCACCGCGGACCGCCGCCGAGGAGAGGATGGCGGGGATCTGGGCGGAAGTGCTGGGGCTGGAGCGGGTGGGGGTGGAGGAGAACTTCT
>DATAAL010000420.1:0-23144 GCA_036260145.1 Longimicrobiaceae bacterium
GCTGGGCGCGGTGGCCGTGGTCCGCACCGCCGACGCCAGCCGGCTCCTCCGCGTGGTCGACGCGCTCCACGCCGGCGGGGTGTCGGCGGTGGAGGTCACCATGACCACCTCCGGCGCCCTCGACGCCATCGCGGAGCTGGCGCGCCGGGTGGGCGACGCAGTGCTGGTGGGCGTGGGCTCCGTGCTCGACGCCGACACCGCGCGCCGCGCCGCCGAGGCGGGGGCCCGCTACGTGGTGAGCCCGGTGCTCCGCCCCGAGGTGGTGCGGGAGGCGCACCGGCAGGGCGTCCCGGCGATGCCCGGCGCCTTCACTCCCACCGAGATCCTGCAGGCCCACGAGGCGGGCGCGGACGTGGTGAAGGTCTTCCCGGCCGAGGTGCTGGGGCCCTCGTTCATCAGGGGGGTGCTGGCCCCCATGCCCTTCCTGCGGCTGATGCCCACCGGGGGCGTGACCCCCGACAACGTCGGGGAGTGGATCGCCGCGGGCGCGGTGGCGGTGGGGCTGGGGAGCGCGCTGGTGGACCCGCGCCGGGTGGGGGAGGCCGACCTGGGGTGGCTGACCGAGCGGGCGCGGCGCCTGGCGGACGGGGTGGCGCGGGCGCGTGGGACCGCCGGAGGTGCCCGGTGAAGCGGGTGGTGAGCTTCGGGGAGGTCATGCTGCGGCTCTCCCCCCCGGGCCAGGAGCGCCTCTTCCAGTCCCCGCAGCTCCGCACCTGGTTCGGCGGGAGCGAGGCCAACGTGGCGGTGAGCCTCGCCCACCTCGGCGTGCGCAGCGACTACGTCACCCGCCTCCCCGCGAACGCCGTGGGCGACGCGGCGCTGAGCGCGCTGCGCGCCGAGGGGGTGGGGGTGCGGGGGATCGTGCGCGGCGGGGACCGCCTGGGGATCTACTTCGTGGAGTCCGGCGCCGACCTGCGCCCGCTCCGGGTGGTGTACGACCGCGCCGGCTCGGCCTTCGCCCGGCTCGACCCCGCAGAGCTCGACTGGGAGGGGCTGCTGGGCGGCGCGGACTGGCTCCACCTCTCCGGGATCACCCCGGCGCTCGGGGAGGGGCCCGCCCGCGCCGCGCAGGAGGCGGTGGAGGCGGCACGCTCACTCGGGGTGCGGGTGAGCATCGACCTCAACTACCGCCCCGCCCTGTGGGCGGGCCGCGACCCGGTGCCGGTCATCCGCCCCCTGGTCGCCGGGTGCAGCCTGCTGATCGGAAACCCCGGCGCCGTGGAGGCCATGCTCGGCATCCCGTCGGCGGGGCCGCGCCCCGAGCTCCAGAAGGTCCTGAGGGCGACGGCGGAGCGGATCGCCTCGGAGCTGGGCATCCCCGCCGTCGCCCTGACGCGGCGCGAGGTGATCTCCGCCGGCGAGCACGGGTGGAGCGCCGTGCTGTACGACCGCCGCTCCGCCCTGCTGCACGAGAGCCGGCGCTACCAGGTGCGCGTGGTGGACCGGGTCGGCGGGGGCGACAGCTTCGCCGCGGCGCTGATCCACGCCCTCCTCGCCGGGCGCGAGGCCCAGGACTCCCTGGAGTTCGCGACCGCCGCCAGCGCCCTCAAGCTCACCATCCCGGGCGACTTCAACCGTGTCACCGTGGACGAGGTCGAGCGTGTCCTGCAGTCCGCCCTCTGAGCCCCCCACCCCCAGCCCGAGCGACCCATGAGCTCCACAAGCTCCCGAGCGGACGAGACCCAGGTCATCCCCCCGGTCTCGGACCAGAACGCCGTGCCGCAGGAGGAGACCGTGCCGCCCCCGCCGGGGTTCGGCTACCGGTGGACTATCGTCGCGCTGCTCTTCTTCGCCACCACCATCAACTACGTCGACCGGCAGGTGCTGGGGATCCTGGCGCCGACGCTGCAGACCGAGATCGGGTGGTCGGAGGCGGACTACGGCGCCATCGCCTCGTGGTTCAGCTTCGCCTACGGGATCGGCTTCCTGGGGATGGGGCGGCTGATGGACCGCATCGGGGTCCGCATGGGCTTCTCGTTCGCCATCGTGGCGTGGAGCCTGGCGGCCATGGCGCACGCCCTGGCGCGCAGCGCCGCAGGGTTCTCGATCGCCCGCGCGGCACTGGGGCTGGGGGAGTCCGGGAACTTCCCGGGCGCCCTCAAGTCGGTGGCGGAGTGGTTCCCCAAGAAGGAGCGGGCGCTGGCCACGGGGATCTTCAACGCCGGGAGCAACGTGGGCGCCATCGTGGCCCCGCTCCTGGTCCCCTGGATCGCGCTGACCTGGGGGTGGCAGTGGGCCTTCATCGTCACCGGCGCGCTGGGCTTCGTCTGGCTCGTCTTCTGGCTCCCCCTGTACCGCGAGCCGGAGCACCACCCGCGCGTCTCGCGGGCGGAGCTGGCCTACATCCGCAGCGACCCGCCCGAGCGGACGGAGTCGATCCCCTGGCTGAGCCTGCTCAGGTACCGCCAGGCGTGGGCCTTCATCCTGGGCAAGTTCCTGACGGACCCGGTGTGGTGGTTCTATCTGTTCTGGCTCCCCAAGTTCCTGGACGCCAACTACGGGATCAAGCTGGCCGGGGTGGCTGCGCCGCTGGTGGTGATCTACCTGGTGGCGGACGTGGGCTCCGTCGGCGGGGGGTGGCTCTCCAGCTTCTTCATCAAGCGCGGCTGGTCGGTGAACGCGGGGCGGAAGGTGACCATGCTCATCGCGGCGCTCCTGATCGTCCCCACCATGTTCGCGCCGCACGCGGGGAGCATGTGGGTGGCGGTGGGGATCGTCAGCGTGGCGGCGGCGTCGCACCAGTGGTGGTCGGCCAACCTGTTCACCACCGCAAGCGACATGTTCCCGCGCCGGGCCGTGGCCTCGGTGGTGGGGCTGGGCGGCTTCGCGGGCGCCATGGGGGGCGTGCTCTTCCAGCGCCTCACCGGCCGCATCCTGGAGACCACGGGGAGCAACTACAGCATCATCTTCGTGATGTGCGGGCTGGCGTACGTGACGGCGCTGCTGGTGATCCACCTGCTGGTTCCCCGGCTCCAGCCGGCGCAGATCGACGCCCCCCTGGCGCGGGCATGAGGGTACGCGCTCGCTGGTGGGCGCTCGCGGTGGTGGCCGGGTTCGCGCTGCTCGGGTGCTCGGCGCCGGCCCGGATGGCGCCTGTGGTCCCCACCCCGCAGGACGGCAGGCTCCTCGCCCCGCAGCGGATCCAGGCGCTCCCCGCGGGGGAGCGACAGGCGTGGACCGCCTACCTGGCGCAGTCGCATCGGCTGAGGGCGCTGAACGACTCCAGCATCGCCGCGGAGGTCCGGGCGCTGGGGCGGAGCGAGTGGACCCCGGCGCCGGAGGGGCCCTCGTTCGTGGTGAGCAGCCGGATGACACCCGAGTGGTTCCGGGGTGATTCGGCGCGCCACCTGGCCGACGTCATCGTGTCGTTCCAGACGCCCGCCGGGGGCTGGTCCAAGCAGGTGAGGTACACCGGGGAGCCCCGCCAGCCGGGCCAGGGCTACACGCACCAGGGGAGGAGCTACGTCGGGACCTTCGACAACACGGCGACGACCGAGCAGATGCGCTTCCTGTCGGGGGCCTTCCGGGCGCACGGCGACCCGCGCTACCGCGACGCCTTCCTGCGGGGGCTGGAGTACGTCTTCCGGGCGCAGTTCCCCGGCGGCTGCTGGCCGCAGATCTACCCGCTGCAGGGCAACTACCACGACGCGGCCACCTTCAACGACGACGCCATGGTGCGGGTGCTCCGGCTGCTCCGCGAGGTTGCGGGCGGGGCTCACCCCTTCGTTCCGGAGGCGGAGCGGCAGCGTGCCCGGGAGAGCCTGGCGCGGGGGGTGGAGTGCGTCCTGCAGAGCCAGGTGGCGGTGGACGGCGTCCGCACGGTGTGGGGGGCGCAGCACGACCCGCTGACGCTGGCACCGGTCCGGGCGCGCGCCTACGAGCCCGCGTCGCTGGCGGGGCGCGAGAGCGCGGCGATCACTGACTTCCTGATGATGCTGGAGGAGCCGGACACGGCGGTGGCGGGCGCGGTGCACGCGGCGGCGGCCTGGTTCCGGAAGACGGCGATCCACGGGATGGAGTACGTGGCGAGGGGCGACCTGACGCCCAGGGAAGGCGCGGGGCCGATCTGGGCGCGCTTCTACGAGATCGGGACGGACCGCCCGCTCTTCAGCAACCGCGACGGCGTGGTGCGCTACACGCTGGCGGAGCTGGAGGAGGAGCGGCGGACGGGGTACGCCTGGTACACGGACGAGCCGGCGACGACGCTCCGCCGGTACGAGCGGTGGCTGCGCAGCCGCGGGGCCGCCAGGCGGTAGGGGACGCGCTCCCCCGCGACGAGCATTGCGGCCGCCGGGTGACTCCCTGGCGGCCGCATTCGTCTTGATCGACCTCCCGGCCGCCCGGCTCAGGCCGGCACCCGGCGCGGCGGGATTCGGCTCAACAGCTCTTTGACGAGGGCCTTTCCCACTTCCAGACCGGCTTTGACGGCAAAGCCCCAGATGAACGCTTCCAGGTAGTCACCGGGAGTACCGAATACCGGGTTGTCCAGGTACAGCTCCTTGAGCGCGGTGAGGAGCGCGACGATGAGCGCCACCTTTGGCCTCCCGCCGGGCCCCGCCGCCATGATCTCCCCGTAGTAGGTCCCGACTGGGACCCGCCCTGCCGTGCGCAGCATCACTCCGCTCCCACCCTCCGGCAGGGCAACTCCCCCGGCGCTCGTCACCCGCAGGGCGCCGCGTCCTCCGGACTGGGTGAGGTAGCCCGGCAGCGTGCTGTCCGGTGGCGGCGAGACCGTCCCGTCCAGGTCGGGGGCGAGCGGGAGGATCCTGCTCTTCGTGCACGTGTTCGGCCTCGGGTAGCAGTGGGGTGCCCAGAACAGCACGTGCCGACTGTGCGTCGCGTGTGATGCTGGTGTTCTGCTGCGCGTGGAGGCGCCCACTGGCGCCGGCAAGGAGCGGCAGCAGGAAGACCGATACGGCTGGGCAGATGCGTAGTAGCAACCTGTTCATGGGATCGACTCGTGCTCATGAGATGGCTGGACGGCGCGCGGAGCTCGCGCGCGCCGCCCGATGCTGCGGCCTGTCCGTCCACCGTGGCCGTGGGGACCGTCCTTCGGGGCTCCGGAGCTTCTTCCGAACGTCGGGTCCGGAGGGGGTTGCCTCTCCGCACGGGCACCACACCGCACGGGTCTTCTCAGCGCCGCACGAAGAGCGGGACGTTCATGAAGACGCCGCCGATCACCCGCTGGTTGAGCCGGGTTCCTGCTTCGGACGTATCCAGCACGTCCCGCAGCTCCAGGAAGACCCCGCCGATGCTGGTGCGCACGCCGTTCGCATCGGCCTTGCTGAGGTAGGTGGCGACTCCTGCGGAGACCGGCGACGCCGACGAACGGGCCAGGATCCCCCCGTAGATCGAGGGTGCCAGCTTCAGCCGGGTGGCGGTGGCCCGGTCCTCCGCGGGCGCGCGCGTCCATGCGAACCGGATCGGGACGACATCCTCCTCGCGAAAATCGCCGCGGCGCACCATCCGCTCCCGCTGGATCGTCCGGGATGGTCCCCCACCGGTGGAAACCACCTCGGTGTCCACGATCTTCACCTCCCTCAGGCTGCCACCGTTGTTCCGGCGCTTGTATCCCGCCGTGAAGCCGATCAGGTGCGCTCCGGAAACCAGTAGTGTGTAGTTGCCGGTAACGGACAGGCCGCGGAACGTCTCCGAGCGTATCTGCTCGGCTACGGGCAAGTTCGGGTCGAACAGATCGAACTTTTCCGCCTCGTACCCCACCCTGACGAATCCCCAGTCGATCGAAGGATCCCCGCCTCCCGTCAGGACCCGCATCTTGCCGAGGGTATACGCGACGCTCGATCCGGCGCTCATCTGCTCGTCCGAGAGCAGCGTGCCGATTCCGTCCTGTGATCACGCACGCGCTTCGAAGATGTGTAGCCAGCGAGGGGGTGACGCGTCGGGGAAGAGAAGGACGCGGGCCGTAATGGACTTGTCCCTGGTGTTCAGGCCGAAGTTGACGCGGTCGCCATGGTCGGGGGAATACCGGAGGAACAGCTGCCGCCCTTCGGAATCCTCGATGTGGAGCTGGGCGTGTCCCGGATGGGCCCCCAGTGCCAGGAAGCCGGAGCCGACCAGGAGGAGCTTGCGAATCGAGTACATGGTGGATCCGATGTCAGAGGTCATAGGAATGGTCAGCGGCCCCTCCGCCCCGGTTCACCCGGACGACCAAGGTGGGCTGGAGCACCCTCCCGTCGACCGTAACCACGAGCGTTCCTTCCGCTCCGTTGACGCCCTGGCAACGAAGCCCGACATCGAGCTTCCCCGTGACCGGGTAGCCGGGGAGGTCGTACAGATATCCCTTGGTGGTGCTCTGCGGGTTCCTGACCGGCTGGCCCTCCACGTAGATCTGCCAGTCGTAAACACTCCCGTAGCGAGAGAATTCCAGCTGGACATGGCGCTGTACCAGGTCGGATCGGGCGACGCTGGCGCCGAACGGCTGGGATTCAGCGGCGGTCGCGATCGCGGCGAAGGCATCCGCCACGACGCTGCCACGACGCAGGTGAATGACGACGCGGGGGAGGACGCGTTGTCCGCACGTTCCCGTCCCCGTCTCCTCCAGCCTCTCGGTCAGGTCCTCGGGGATGGGAATGCGGGTCGAGCAGGGCTCGAAGCCGAAAAGGGCCACCTCCTCGGTACTCCGATCGGGATCCAGATAGCCGCGGAGCACGCTCACGTTGTCCGGCATCCTGCCAGCTGGCTGGTACGATGCCAGGAAATCCCGGAGTGGGCTTGTCATGTTTCCCTCGCGGTCAGGTGTTAGAGCGGCTCGTCTCCTGAGCGGTTGGATGGACACGAGGCTGCCCCATTCCCCGGCGTTGATTCGCGCGAGGGTGAGGCGTACCTTGACTCATCCGGAACTCGCACGAACCCGCAACGAGGCACGCATGACTCTTGGTTTCGGTACCCGGACGAAGCCGGAGCGGCAGGAGGGTGAGGCTCTCTTTCTCCAGAACCTCGGGTGGATCGAGCGGGTCGCGGCCTCCCTGTGCGGCCGGTACGGCATCGCCGGCGAGGACGCGGAGGACTTCGCGTCGTGGGTGAAGCTCAGGTTGATCGAGAACGACTACGCCGCCTTCCGGAAGTTCCGGGGCGAGAGCGCGATAACGACCTACCTCACGGTCGTGATCGCGTCACTGTTTCGGGACTATCGCGTGGAGCGCCGGGGACGGTGGAGACCGTCGGCGGCCGCGCGGCGGCTCGGGCCGGTCGCCGTCCAGCTGGAGTACCTGGTCCACTGCGCGGGGTACCGCCTGGACCAGGCCGCCCAGGAGCTGCGCACGACCGGTGAGACGGATCTCTCCGATCCGGACCTCGTCCGGCTGTTCGCGCAGCTGCCGCCGCGCACTCCGCTCCGGCCCGTCGAGGTCGATCCCGGATCGCTCGACGAGATCCCGGCGGCGGCCTCGTCCGACGACCTGGTCACACTGCACGAGGCGGAGGAGCAGCGCCGGCGGGCACACCAGGCGCTGACCCGCGCTCTCGAAGGGCTCCCGGACGAGGACCGGTTGATTCTGAGGATGCGCTTCTGGAAGGAGATGAGCGTGGCAGACATCGCGCGCGCTCTCGCCGTGCCGCAGAAGCCGCTGTACCGGCGGGTGGAGCGTATCCTCGCGCAGTTGAGGGAGCGCCTGGAGGCGGCGGGCGTCTCGCGCGAGTGGGTGCGGTCTCTCCTGGGGGAGCCGGGCGAGCAGGGTCCCGGGTGAGAGAACGTTACGCTGCGCCCATCCAATGAGACAGGACCCCATGGAGGTCAAACACGTGAACGATCCCACTACCGAAGCTGAACGGCTTGCCGCGCTCCTGGACGGGCGCCTGGACGCGAAGCAGCGCGCCGAGGTGCTGGAGCGGCTGACGGCGTCGGAGGAGGCGTTCGAGGCCTACGTGGACGCCGTGGCCGTGATGCGGGAGCTGGAGAGCGACGACACGCCCGGCGTCATCCCGCTGCACGCCACGACACCGAGGCCGTGGTGGAGGCGGCCCGGCGCGCACTGGCTGGCGCTCGCCGCGCTGGTCGCCGGGGCTGCCCTGGCACCCTGGATGTGGAGCCGGGTGCGGACTGTAGATCCGGGCGATCCCAACCGCTTCGTCGAGTCTCTCGAGGAGAGGGGCGGCCGGCTTCCGGGCGAGTGGGACGGGCGGCCATGGGGCACCACCCGTGGCGGAGAGGATGCAGTCTCCGACCCCGCTCGCGCGGTGCGTCTGGGGGCACGCCTGGTGGACCTGGACCTGGCCGTCCGGACGCGCGACCGCCGGACCACGGAGATCGCCGCGGACGTGGCGGCGCTGCTGGAGGGCGTCCCCGGCGCGAGATTCGTCGCGGACGAATACCGGGAGCTGGGCGAGCGCGCGGGGGAGCCGCCGGAGCCACTCCTGACAGTGCTGGAGAGGGGTTGGGACGACGTGGGAGGAATGGTGGACCGGGACCGCTTCGAGATGGGTGCCTGGGTCGAGGCGGGGCGCATCGCCGCGGCGCGGCGGGACGCCGGCTTCTTCCGGAGCCGCACGACCCGCGCCGTGCTGAACCGGTTCGCCGGGGACGCTTCGCTGGAGGAGCCCGTCCGGGCTATAGTCGGGCGGGTCAGGACGTCCCTGGACCGGGAGGGACCGCCTGACTGGGGTACGCTGCAGCGGGATCTGACCGAGCTGCTGCGGGTGCTCGGGAACTGACACGGACGGCGGGGCGTGGCCGGTCCGGACAACGGTCCTAGGGGTCGCGGCGGCGGGTGATCCTCGCCGCCGCGACTCGCTCTACTCGCCGCGGCTCGCTCTATTCCAGCGGGACCTGTGCAGTGATGCACGTATCGGTGTGCGCGGTCTCTGGTCTAAGCTTCTTCCCGGAGGTCGACTCCAGACAACCCATCCCCCTGCATTCACTTGGGATCCTCGGAGGGATCTGGTGCGGCGGGCTCTCGGCGAGCACTGGAGTCTTCTTCGTTCCCTGTACGAACAGCGAATAATAGGCATCAAAGTGCTCCGCCGGGCTGCCGTGTCCGGGATTACGGACCCTGACGGGCGGCGGCAGGTCATCGGGGAGCGCATTGTAGATCCAGACGTCGACGGTGCCTCCGATCGGAAACAGCGTGATCCTGCCCACCTTCGGTTCCGCCCGGGACCGCAGGTCCGCAAGCACCAGGGTAACGCTGTCCTGCCCGGTCTTTCTCTTGACCTTCCACTGCAGGATGGTCGTGATGCGCCTCGGCCAGTCGGGCGGCATTCCTCCGGGTACCGTGAAGAGCGATGCGCGCTGCGGTGCGCCGGGCCTGCCGACGGAGGTAGAGACGCGCGCGGCCACCTTCGGCCCCGGGTCCGGCTCCACGAAGCGCCGCGGAAGCCGCTCCACCCCGGCGATCATGTGCAGGTCCACCACCTCCTCGGGCAGCGTGATCGGGGGGGTGATGGGCTCTCCGAATCCGTCTATCTTGAGGGCCCGGTCGTTCAGATCCCTGCAGCGAAGGCATCCGTCCGTGGTGGGGGAACTCTCCCGCTCGTAGGCCCGGTCGTAGATGAGCCGGGGCTCGTGACGGTGGTGGTGCGTGAGCAGAAGCGCATGGAGGCACGCCGATCCGCTCGGCGGCGTCGGATCGGGCGCGAACAGGCACAGTCCGGTGTAATGGATCCGCAGCTCGAACGACATGGCGCCTCCTCAGAGGGTTGGATCTGTGTCCGGCGAACGGCGCGGGCCCGGAGCCCGGCGCGAACAGTATGGTCTGAGATGGGGCTAGCCCCCCGCCTCCAGCTGGGCCTGGACGCCTAGGCAGGTATCGGTATGGGCGGTGATGAGATGGCCCAGCCCCGATGCACCCGGGCTGTCCGCAGGCCGCGGCTCCTTGCATTCGCAGTCGCTGGTGACGTCGAACGGGGTGATGCGGATCGTCTGGTCGAGAACGGGAGTCGGGCCGGTGTGCGGCTTGAAGGGCTCGTAGAAGCCGTGGAAGTGGTCGGCTTCTTCCCCCGGTCGGGGGTCCTGCCTGGGGTCGGGCGGCGGCAGGTCTCTGCAGGTGGAGTTGTAGACCGTGGCCTCGACTACCTGCTTCCCCTCAATCTCCCTGGGATACAGGGTCAGGGTCTCCTCCGGCTGTCCTGTCGCCGAGCGGAGGTTCGCCAGGCGCAGCGTAATGCGGTCGCCCTGCTCGTCGCGGACGATCCACCGCACCAGGGTCGTGATCCTCCTCGGGCTGATCGTCGAGGGCTTTCCGGGAATCTTCCAGCGTGCGCCGTGGAGGTATGTGCCGAACTGGCCGGACTCGACCCTGACCAGGGCTGAAACCACGGGATCGTTGGAGTCCTGTCTCGGCCGCACGAACTCCCGTTTGAGCGGCGGAACGCCGGCGATGGTGTGCAGGTCCACCACCTGCTCAGGTAGCTTTCCGGGGATGTCCGGGTGTCCGAATCCCTGCTCCGGGTCGATAGGTTGCCCGAAGCCCTTGACCCTCAGGATGCGGTTGCGCATCTCCCTGCAGCGCAGGTGGCCTGGCTCGCCGCCGGTCGGCTCGTCGTGCACGCTGTCGTAAACCAGCTTCGCAAAGTGCTCCTCGACGCCCGACCCGTGCTTGATCAGGATCGCGTACAGGCACGGATCCCCCAGGTCCGGCGGAGACAGGTCGGGTGCGTAGAGGATGAGCCCGGTGAAGTGGAGCCAGAGTTCGACGGCCATCGGAGCCTCCCTGTCGGTTCAGGTGAGATGATTCAGTTGCCCATGTAACGGAAGCCCGCCCACGCCGCGGCCTGCTGTTGCCCGGGATCGGACGAGCCGAGCATGCGGAGCTGGGCGGTGCGCAGCGCCTCGGCCGCGTCGCCCGATTCCCGGTACGCCCGGTGGAACCCGACCATCAGGGGGCGCGTCAGCTCGTCCTGGACGAGCCAGAGGCTACCCACCACCCCCCCGGCGCCCGCCGCCAGGAGCGCTCCGGCCAGACCGGCGAACCCGCCGGACCGTCCCCCGTGCGCACGCGACGTCCGACAGGCGGACAGCACCACCAGCCGCAGGTTCGCGAGGTCCAGCAACTCGATCACGGCGGCGGAAAGTCGCCCGCCGTCGAGCCCACCTCCACGCGGGGGGGCGAGTACCAGGTACGACTGGATCGGACGCTGTTCGTCGAACACCGCGTGTCCCGCGTAATGGAGAATGTCCGCATCGCGCAGGGCCGCCTCCAGCCCGTTGCGATCCGCCTCCGGACCGGAGAGCAGCTTCGCGTTTCGGTACTCCGCCGCGATCGTCTCCGCCTCCAGCCGCGCGCCCGGCAGCGGCTCCAGGGCGGGGTAGGCGCGCCGGTCGAACGCGGGGTCCCGGACCAGCAGGATGGTCCCCGCTTCGCTTGTTCGCGGCCGACCGCCCTGGTCCGCGTCGCGGAGGCTCGCGGCGAAGCGAATCGGGTGATCCTGGACCAGGTACCGCCCTCGGGCACTGTCGTACAGCGCCGCCAGCGGGAACCCGGCGATCTCCCCGTCCGCCACGATCACGAGCGGAGTGTCCCCGAGGCCGAGCCGCTCCCGCACCGGTCGGATCAGCTGGTCGTAGAGTTCGGTGAGGGCGGGGCGGACGCCCGGATCTCCGGTGCGCCGCTCGAGCATCCGCCGCGTGTCGTCGAGCGTGGCGGTCAGCCGCTCGCGGTCCACGGTGGCGCGCGTGAGATGGACCGCAGTGTTCGACACCGTCCAAGTCAGCAGCGTGTCGCCGATCAGCGCGTACTCCACGGCGACGTGTCCCGGGGGGGGAGCCGGCCTCTTTCGCGGCCGGCCGGCGGTGCCGGGCGCGAAGGACGCGCGCCCACGCTCCAGGTACGCCAGGGCCCCGACCGGGTCCTTCGCCGCGACACGGAGCATCACCAGCTGGTCCACCGTCTGGCTGGCCGCGTCCAGCAGCGAGGCGCGAAGGGAAGCTGCCTCGATCCGCGAATGCAGCGTCTGCAGCAGCTCCGTGGCGCGGGCGAGGTCGACTTCCGCCGCGGTAGCCCTCCCGATGGCCAGCCGTGCCTTCGCTCTGGCGACCAGCGCCGGCACCAGGCGCGCGGGGTTGCCGATGGCCTCGAAGTAATCGACCACTGAGTCGAGCGCCGCGTTGGCCCGGCGGGGATCCCGGCGCATCCAGACGCCCGCCTCCGTGAGCCGCAGGTCGGCGCGCACCCAGTCTCCGGAGGGCGCGCCGTCCAGCAATGCACGGGACAGCTCGACGTCCGGGACCGCGCGTGCGGTGTCCCCCTTCGCCGTGAGCCGGCGCGCGCGCGCAAGCCTCGCCTCGGCCTCGTGGACGGGCGAACGCGTCCGCGCCGCGGCCGCCACGCCCTCTTCCTGGATCTGCACGGCTGCGCGGGTATAGCCGTCCTCCTCCGCCGCTTCGCTCCAGATGTATAGGAGGTTGTGCAGCCAGACCGACGGGTGGCGTGCTCGCAGAGTCGCCAGGCCCCGGTGCATCGACGCGTGCATGGCATCCGCGTTGCCCAGGGCGTACTCCGCGTCCGCGGCGACGACCTGGAGCCTGGCCATCTGTTCCGGCTCGCCGGCTCGCGCGAAGAGACGTGCCGCAGCCCGCGCCTGGACGAGCCCCTGCTCATAGTCGCCGCTCCGCAGCAGGGCGGTGCTCAGACCCCAGCGCAACTGGCCCGCGAGAGCCGGCTGGCGTACCGTGTCGACGCCAGGGAGCGCGTCATGGAACACCCGTTCGGCCGGGGCCGTGCGAGTGGCCCCAAGCAGGGCCGCTCCGGTGAAGTACGTTGCCCACTGGCGCAGGGGCGCTGAGCCGCGCGCGCCTGCCACCGCGCGGCGGAACCAGCGCTCCGCGGACTCGAAGCGGCGGGCGAGGAACTCGTCGCGGCCACGGGCGAGCGCGCGGTGCGCGTCGGCGAGGGTGTGCATTGCCTCCTCGTCGCCACGGACCGCGTGGATCGCGCGCACTGCGTCCGCGAGCGTCGCGTCGCCCCTGCGCCACTCCAGCGCGGCTCCCAGGGCGCCCGCTAGCCGGAGCCGCTCCCCGGCCCGCACGGTATCGCCCGCCAGGAACGCCTCCCCCCACCCGCCGAGCAGCCGGGTCCACCCCTGGAGCCGAGCCTCCTCCGGCGCGGCGGCCGCGAAGGCGGCGACCGCCGCTGCGGAGGCATCGGGTTCGGGTAGACGCGCCGCGGGCGCCGCCGCCGGCCTGCGCGCCCGATGTCTGGCCTCTTCAGCCCATGCGGACGTCGAATCGAGCATGTGAAACTGCCTCCATCCTTCTGCAGCCCGCTCGTCCAGCCCGAGCAGGCCCATCGCCAGCGCCAGGTTGAAGCGAGCCGGCGGGCTGCGCGGCTCAAGCTCAAGTGCCTGCGAGGACACCTCGATCGCCTCCAGCAGCTCCCGCGGCGACTGGGTGCGCTGCGCCAGCTCAATGTGCGCGGCAGCCAGGTCAGCCAGCACGGGAGCGGGGCGCGGTGCGAGCCGAGTCGCTGCCCGCAACAATGAGATGGACTCGCGCAACGAATTTCCCGCGCTGTCCGGCCACAGCACGCTGAGGAGGGCCGCTGCGTGCAGCGCATCCGGATCGTCACCCGACTGGAGCAGCCTCGACGCTCTCACGCTGATGTCACGACGGAGCCGCGACTGCACGGTACCGACAGACGCCGCGGGACAGCGGATTTCCGGGATGGTTCCCTCGGGGTGCTGACGCTGCCGGCAGGGACGGTATTTCAGCGGGATGGAGAGCCGCGGCGCGACCGTTCGCTCCGGATCGAGCCGCTGCACCTCGGCGACCAGTCCGTCGAGGGCGACGCCACCCTCCTCCCGATGGGGGCTGGAACAGGCACTTGCGAGGCCACTGAGGAGCAGAACCGTGGCACGCCGGATCGCCGCGCGCAGAGGAGGAGGGCTCCCCGGGGCACCAGGATGGTTTTCGCGCACCAAAAGCGGCAATTCTGTGGACATGCGCACGCGGAAGGAATGTGGTGGAGGTGCAAACTGAGGGGCGGGAATGTCACACACTTGACGTTCAGGCCAAGGTGCACGACGGTGTTCGGGAAGACAATACTCTCGTGGGCTCCGGCCGCGAGGTGTGCCTCCGCGCGAGAATCCGGCTTCGCCCGCTCCCGAGCGCGGAAAACGAGCGGCCCCGGCCCGTCATGCGCGGACCAGGGCCGTCCTTCGTTCCGCCGCGGAGCCTACTCCTTGCGCCGCTTGCGGTCCGGGACCCACTCCGGGGTTTCCCGGGTGCGGCTCCTCGGCCGCTCCTCGCGGTCACCGTCGTCGCGCTTGCGGCTTCGCGCACCGCCGCCTCCCGCGCCACCACGGCCGGAGGGGCGCCTCTCGCGGGAGCCTCCCCCGCCCGCCGCGCCGCGTCCGCCTCCCGCTCCGCGGCTTCCGCCCGGCCTGAACGGACGGTCTCCCGAGGGACGCTCCCGGCCGCCTTCCTCCAGCGACGATGCCATGCGCTGGAGCTGCCGGGCGCGGGACATCAGTGCGCGGGCCTGCTCCTCCAGCTCCTCGGCAAGCTCCATCAGCTCGTCGCCCGAAACGCTCCGGCCGCGGCTCTGGCGGGGCGGGGCGTCGGAGTCGTCGCGCGGACGGCGCGCCCGGGGCGCGTCCGAGTCCCCGCGCGGGCGCCGGTCGCGGTCCGGTCTCGGACGGCTCTTCTTGAATTCGGCCATGGCTCCTCCGGGATACGGGTGGTGCTCGACGACTCCGCATACCGCGCGCCGTCAGACGGCGATTCAGATATCACGGACAGCGCGGTCGCACAAAGCCGATGCACGGACGTCCACGTCGCCGTGCATCAGCATCATCAAGGCGCTTGGTCCTCCAGAATTCTCTCGATTACTGCGACGAGCGGCGGGAGGTCCGTCGTGACGGTGTCCCACACTATGTCCCGGTCGATGTCGAAGTATGCGTGAATCAAGCGGTTCCGCGTGGCGACGATGGCGGCCCATGGAAGCTCGGGATGATGGCTCCGGAGCTGCGCTCCCACCCGGCTCGCGGCTTCGCCGACGATCTCGATGTCCTTGACGATCGAGAGGAGGAGCTGTCGATCCGTGTCCAGGTCATTCCGCGTCCGTCCCGCCGCGAACCCGATTGCCTCGCGCGCGGCGTCGCGCATGTGGAGCAGCCGAACCTGGTCTTCAGGCCGCATACAGCACCGTGGCGGTGTCGAGCACCTGCTGCCGGAAGTAGCGGCTCAGGTCGTTGGGGGTCCGCAGGTCCACCTTTCGTCCGATGATCTCACCAAGCTCCAACTCCATACCGGCGAGCGTGATGAGACCCACGATGGCGCCGGGCTCGAACTCCACGAGGACATCCACGTCGCTGTCCGGACTGAAGTCGTCCCGCAGCACGGAGCCGAAGAGCCGCAGCCGGCGGATGTGGTGCTTGCGGCAGAAGTCCGCGATACGCTCGTGCGGAATGTCGATGCGGGGCGGCATGGCTCCCGGCTCCTACGTCACGTCGTCAGAGATGATCGAACCTGTCCAAGGGCGTGTGCCCGTTCACTAGAATACCACAGGAAACGACAAGGGCGCCACCCGCCGATTGAAGCAGCAAGATTGACAACCCCGGCGCCTGACGGCCCCTCCCGCACCGTGGCGGAGGTGCTCGGCGTCGCCGGGACGCTCGCGACGCCAGCTTCCCGGAAGCCATCGGCATCGAGCGCGCTGGAGCTTCCCGGGCCCGCGATCCGCGCCGTGCAGCCGCGACCACGGAACAAAGGAAAACACCCCGAGGGCAGGCCGCCCATGGGGTGCTTGCTCGTCCGTTCTCCTTCCGCCGCCGCTACGCGGGCGTCAGCAGCAGCGCCTGGACCTGCCCCGTGGAGCGGTGCTTCCCCGTGGCGACGATCTGCCCCAGGTCGTTGATGCCGGCGGCGGCCTGGATCTCCCAGTCGCCCGGCCCCACCAGGTCGCCCAGCCGCAGGACCTGCCCGTCGCGCACCAGCACCGCCCCGCCGCCCGTGGCCACCCCCAGCATCTCCCCGTGGGCGTTGATCCGGTTCAGCGAGGCCAGCTCCGCGAAGTCCCTCCGCCTCGTACCGTCCCAGGTGCAGCCCAAGGTGACGATGGTCCCGGAGTAGGTGCTCCCCGGGGCGCACGCCCCGGCCACCACGCCCTGCGTGTTCAGAT
Organism: Longimicrobiaceae bacterium; assembly: GCA_036260145.1. GTDB lineage: Bacteria > Gemmatimonadota > Gemmatimonadetes > Longimicrobiales > Longimicrobiaceae > JAFAYN01. The sequence continues at coordinate 16,074 of DATAAL010000420.1, forward strand.
CGCGCGCGAACATGCCGACCGGCCCGGGTGTGTACTGGCCGTTCGACCACAGGAAGGTCTTGGGATCGCGGAGCCCGTGGTACGTGAAGCCGTACGTGGTGACCACCACCACACCCTGGTCGTTCACGGCCGGGGCGGTGCTGGGGTAGAACACTCCATGCGACGCCTGGTAGTTCAGCAGCGTCGCGGTGCCATTCTGCACCAGGAGCGACCGCGCGCCCGACCAGGTGCCCCCGCCGCTGGTGACGGTGATGACCTCCACGGTCACCTGGTCGCGGGCGTTCACGTCCATCTCCCCGATCCACACGTAGTACCCGGGGAACGGATCCAGGCGCTCACCCGGCAGGTCCACGGCCGAGAGGGTGCCGGAGCGCACGATCCAGGGAGTCGTGCGGGGGAAGCCGCCCGTCGGCATCTCGGCGCTCCCCACCACGGTCCCCCGGTCGTTGACGGCGAGCGCCTTAGCGCTCGCGTGACCCCGGAGGAGCCCCAGGTCCGTCATCCTCCCCTGGCGCCAGAGGAAGGCGCGCCGGGCGCCGCCCGCGGCCAGGTTGGAGCTCCCCACCACCTCCGTCCGGTTGTTGATCCCGAAGCCCTCGCTGGCGTCCCCGCCCAGCGTGCCGAGCGGACGCACCGTGTAGCGCTCACCGGTCACCACGCGCACCGGCACCTCCACCGACCGGGTCCCCGCCCTCACCGTCACGGTCGCGGAGCCCAGTACCAGAGCCTTCACCTCGCCCGAAACGTCCACGGAGACCACCGCGGGCACCGAGGAAGAGAAGTAGAGCGAATGCGCCTGCGCCCTCCCCGCCGTGTCGACGGTCTCCACGAACAGCTTCCCGGAGCGCCCCGCCAGGAGCGACACGGAATCCGGGGCGATGCGGATCTGCGCAACCGGGGTCTCCACCACCAGCCGCACCGAGTCGGCCACCTTGCCCGCGGCGGCCCGGACGTAGACCTCGCCCGGCGAGCGGCCGGTCACGCGCCCGTCCACCACCTCGGCCACCGCGCGGTTGCTGCTGCTCCAGGTGAGGCGGCGGTCCACCGCGTCGCCCGAGGCTCCGCGCGCCGCGGCGCTCAGGTCCAGGCTCTGTCCTATGTCCAGGTGCTCGTAAGGGGCGGTGATCTCCAGCTCCGCGACGCGCGGCCCGGTGGGGTCGTCGCAGCCGGCCAGCGCGAGCAGGAGCGCCCCCGCCGGCAGCAGCGCGCGCCGGGCGCGGATCGGTAAGCAGGGGGTGACCGTCGACGGTGTCGCCATGGATCGCGTTCGGAGAGTATCCTTCGGGATCGTTCCCGGCTGACCGTTGGAGGCGCATCCCGGCCCCGGGGCCACTCCATGGCACATCCGGCGCCTACTCCTCCGTCACCCGCTCCGCCGCCTCCTTGGCACACCCCCACGACAGGGTCACGCCGGCGCCACCGTGGCCGTAGTTGTGGACCACCCGCCCACGCCCGGGGATCTCTTCCGCCTCCAGCCGCACCGCGCTGCGGCCCGGCCGCAGCCCCACCCGGTGCTCCAGCACCCGCGCCCTCGCCACCTGCGGCACCAGCCGCGCGCAGCGCTCCAGGATCGCCCGCGCCGTCTCCGGGTCGGGGCGGAGGTCCCAGCTCCCCTCCTCGGCGGTGCCACCCAGGATGCAGTCCGTGCTTCGGGGGATGACGTAGGTGGCGCCCTCCGGCGTGTCGGAGTCGAGCATGAACTCCCGGAGGCCGGGGTTCTCGATCCGCACGACCTGGCCGCGGATCGGGTACATCTCCCGGTCGTCCAGCAGCGCCCTCGCGCCCAGCCCGGTGCAGTTCACCACCCGCGGCGCGTGGTCGAAGGCTTCCTCCAGCGACCCGAGCTCCCGGCGCTCGATGCTCCCACCCCCGGCGAGGAAGCGTCCCACCAGGTAGGGGAGGTAGACCGGCATCTCCACCACCGGGACGCGGATCCGGTGTCCGCCGGCACACCCGGCGGGGAGGCACTCCAGGGCGGCTCGTGGCACCTCCCCGAACCCCTCGCCGCTCCACAGCTCCGGCGGCTCGTTGCGCCAGATCTCCACCCCCTCCGCCATCCGCACCCCCGCCTCCCGGAGCTCCGCCAGGGCGGCCAGCTCCCGGTAGGTCCGGGCGCTCCACGCCGCCACCCGGTCCACGGGGTAGGCCCTGTAGGGATACCAGATCGCCGCGGCCACCGCGGACACGGTGTCGTGCGGGTCGTCCGCCGTCAGGATCCCGACGCGCATCCCCCGCTCCTGGAGGCGGAGCGCGGTCGAGAGCCCGCTCACCCCCGCGCCCAGCACCACCACGTCCATCATGCGCCGCTCTCCCCCGTTGCCCGGCGGAGCACCAGCGTGAAGGTGGAGCCCCGCCCCTCCACGCTCCGCGCGCGCAGGTCCCCGCCCATCCCGCGCGCCAGGTCGCGGCTGATGGCCAGCCCCAGCCCCGTCCCCTCGGAGCGTCGGGTCCGGCTCACGTCCACCTGCACGAAGGGCTCGAAGACCGTATCGAGCTTCTCGGCCGGGATCCCGATCCCGGTGTCGGCCACCTGCAGCAGTATATCGTAGGGCACGACGGGGTCCGGGGCGGCGTGCACCGCGATCCGGCCGCCGGCAGGGGTGAACTTGATGGCGTTGCCGAGCAGGTTGATCAGGATCTGCTGTACCTTGTCCCGGTCGGCGAGCGCCACCAGGTCGGGTGCGACGGTCACCTCGTGGACCAGCCCCTTGGCCGAGAGCTGGGGCTCCACCATCGGCATCACCCCGACCACGACCTCGGCGAGGGGCACCTCCTCCATGGCGTACTCCACCCGTCCGGCCTCGATCCGGGCCAGGTTGAGGACGTCGTTGATGAGCCGGAGCAGGTGGCGCTGGCTGCGCTCGATCCGGCCGAGGGCGTCGCGTTGTGCGTCGGTGACCGGGCCATGGATCCCCATCTCCAGGAGCTGGACGTACCCGGCGATGGCGTTCAGCGGGGTGCGGAGCTCATGGCTCATCACCGCGAGGAAGTTGCTCTTGGCCCGGTTCGCCTCCTCCGCCACGGTGCGGAGGCGCTCCAGCTCCTCGGTCCTTTCCAGGAGCTCGTCGTTGATGGTCCGGAGCTCCTCGGCCGCCGTCTCCAGCTCGAGTGCCTGCGCTTCGAGCTGATCATTGGCCCGCTGCAGAGCCTCCTTCTGGGCCTCCGCCTCGGCCCGGGCCTGCTCCGCGGCCCGCCTCGCCCGCAGCAGCTCGTCCTCGTACTTCTGGCGCTCCCGCACGCGGAGGAAGACGCAGTCGTTGGCGAAGACGCCGCCGCGCTCGCGCCGCGCGACGTTGGCCAGCACCGCCACGTCGTGGCCTCCCCGGGACCGGAGGAGCAGGAAGATCTCCTCGGCGTGGCCGTGGAGCCTGATCAGCGGGAAGAAGTGGGTCTGGTGGAAGATCCGGCCCCCGATGGTCAGGATCGTCTCGAAGGGACGTCCCTCCAGCTCGCCGCGCTCGTAGCCGAGGATCTCGAGGAGCGTGGCGTTGACCGTGGTGATGGTGCCGTCGTCCGCGAACGAGAGGAAGCCGCAGGGCGCGTGGTTCAGCAGGTCGTCCACTGTGTCCGCCGACATCTCGGACCTTCGGGCGTCGCTATCCGGCATGCGCCGGGTGCAGGTACTCCTTCATCAGCCGGATCGTCTCCTCGGGATCACTCATCTGGGGGCAGTGGCCGGTGGCCTTCATCACCCGGAGCGTGCTCCGTGAGAGCTCCTGGTGCAGGTAGTCGCCCACGGAGAGAGGGGCGATCAGGTCATCGGAGCACTGCAGGATCAGCGAGGGCACCCGCACGGACGCCAGGTCCTCGCGGTTGTCCGCGAAGAAGGTGGCCTCCGCGAAGCGCCGCGCGATCACCGGGTCGGTGGAGCAGAAGCTCTCGGTCAGCTCCTCGCCCAGCTCCGGCCGGTCCGGGTTCTTCATGATGGCGGGAGCGAGGAAGTTGGCCCAGCCGATGTAGTTCTTGTCCATCATCTCCAGGAGCCCCTCGATGTCGGCGCGCTCGAAGCCGCCCACGTAGGGCGGGTCGTTGATGTAGCGCGGAGACGGGCCCACCATGATGAGGTGGGCGAACCGCTCCGGCTCCCGGTTGGCCGCGAGCACCGCGACCATGCAGCTCACGGAGTGCCCCACCAGGATGACGTCCCGGAGGTCCAGGGCATGACAGACGTCGAGGATATCCGTCGCGTAGCCGTCGAGCCGGGAGTACCGCCCGGGGTCGTAGGCGCGCAGGTCCGACTTCCCCGATCCCACATAGTCGAACAGGACGATCCGGTAGTCATCCTCGAAGGCGGGCGTCACGAAGCGCCACATGTTCTGGTCGCACCCGAAGCCGTGCGCGAAGAGCATCGGCTGGGTGCCGCGACCGAAGACCTTGACGTTGTTGCGCGACAGGACGTCCTGGCTCATGACCTGCTCCGGCTGGAAGGATCCCGGGGCGTCCGCGAGCGGCCGGGGCTGCCGGCCGGTGCCCGCGGCGCATCCGGAGTGGCTGCTGGGCCCCTTATGGTAGACGCCCGGCCGGGATGGAGCAATCCCCGTGGCGTGGGGGAGGCGGACTATTGCCGGCAGGGCGCGTTCGGGTCCATCCGTGGCCTGTCCACCACGGGCCGGTGATCCAGGTTCGCGGTCCGCAGCGCCACGTCGTGGATCAGCTGCGTCACGCGCCGGTAGTGTTCGTAGTCGATATACTGCGGCTCGTCCGTGATCATGTGGTAATCGCGGTGCCCACCCGTGGTGAAGAAGGCGATGGGGATCCCGTAGCGGGCGTACATGTAGTGATCCGACCGGCAGTAGAAGTTCTGCGGATGGCCGTTGGCGTCGTAGCTGTAGTCGAACTCGAACGGAACCGGCAGCGCGCGGTTGGCCGCCTCCACCAGGTCGCCCAGCTCGGTCGAGAGCCTTCGGGAGCCGATGATCTGCAGGTACCGCGGCCCGCCCCGGATGTGGTCGGCCGCGCCTCCCCGCCCGATCATGTCGAGGTTGAGCTGCGCCACGATGGAGTCGCGCGGCACGGTGGGGTGGTCGGTGAAGTACTCCGAGCCGAGGAGCCCCAGCTCCTCCGCCGTGTGCCAGACGAAGAGGACCGACCGCCTCGGCCTGCTCCGGGCGGTGGCGAGCGCCTCCGCGATCTCCAGCACCGCCATGGATCCCGAGGCGTCGTCGTCGGCCCCGTTGAGGATGGAGTCGGGGCGCGCCGGACGGATCCGGCGGAGCGAGTCCAGCGCCGCCCGGATCCGCGCCCACTCCTCCACGGTCGGCTCCCGGACGCTGTTCTCCGCTCCGCCGGGACGCACGATGCGGTTGAAGACGCGCACCGAGTCGTGGTCCGCCGGCCCCGGCGCAGGGGGGTCGTGGTCGTTGTGGGCGCCGATGGCGACGTACTGGCCGCGCAACCGCGGGTCGCTCCCGGGGAGCACCGCCACCACGTTGCGCCCTGGCGCGGGGGAGTGGGCGAAGGCGATCCCACCGCGCACCCGCGCGCCCGCCGCCCCCGGCGTGGCGCGCTCCAGCGGCGCTCCCAGCAGCGCCTCGCCCATGGCGCGGGTGATGTACAGGTACGACGGCACCGCGGCGGCCGGGCCGCGTGCGGCGCTCGGCGCGAGCCCCACCGACGGCTGGCGGTACGCCGCCACGTCCTCGCGGGAGAGCTCATCCGCATTCGCCACCGCGATCCCCGCGGCGGAGGCGAAGCGGGCGACGATCGCTCCACGGGAGAGGGAGGCGCCGGGCTTCAGGGCGAGGACCACCAGCTTACCGGCCGCCGCCTGCGCGGGGATCAGGGAGGCGGAGTCGCCCCAGGTCCCGCCGTACACGGTCTCCACACCGTCGATGGAGCGTGCGCCGCGGCCCTGGTAGCGCGGGAAGTAGTCGCGCCAGGGGGTAAAGGAGGCGCCGCCCGCCGCGAGTGGGGTGGAGGTGTCTAGCTCCCGGCGCGTCAGGGGCACATCCTGGAAGAAGGTGCCGTTCTCTCCGGCGGGGCGGAGCCCCAGGCGGCGCAGCTCGCGCTCGATGTAAGCGGTCCCCCTGAGGTTGTAGGGAGTTCCCGCCGCGCGTCCCATCATGGAGTCGTCGGCGAAGATGTACAGGCGCGTCATCAGGTCCTGGGAGGTGATGGCGGGCCGGGTGGGGCGGGGAGCGTGGGTGCGGGCCAGCTCCCGGGGCGTCTGCGCGGCGAGCGGTCCGACGGCGAGCAGGACGCCCGCGAATGCGGCGGGAAGGAAAGGTCGCATCGGGTGGTCGGGTGTCGGTGGAGGAGATCGGGCAAACAGGTGAAGCGGCTCCCGACTGCAATTGAACGCCCGGCGGGGTGGACCGCCAGTGGACGGGTGCGAGGTGGGTGTCGGTGCGCGCGGGGCATGCCCCGCCGGGTGGACTTTCGCCGCATCCGGGCCGACATTGAGCGTGTTCCGCGCCGGGCGATACCCCGCCTGGCCGCTCCGTGATCCCTCCTCCCGGTCCCTGACATGCGCGACACCCTGTCCGGAAGCCTTTCCGCGGTCCTGCGGAGCGCCCTCTTCCTCGCCGTCCTCGCGGTCCCGGCTGCGGCGCAGGACGCCCCGGGCGCAGTCTCCGCCTTCACCCACGTCACCGTCCTCCCCATGGACACCAGCCGCACCCTCCCCGACCAGACGGTGCTGGTGCGGGGAGACCGCATCGTGCAGGTGGGGCCGAGCGCCCGGGTGCGGGTCCCCGCCGGGGCGCGGGTGATCGACGGACGGGGGAAGTTCCTGATGCCGGGGCTGGCCGAGATGCACGGCCACATCCCCCCGCCCCAGGCGCCGCAGGAGTACACCGAGTCGGTGCTCTTCCTGTACCTGGCCAACGGAATCACCACCGTCCGGGGGATGCTCGGGGCGCCCAACCAGCTCCCGCTCCGTGAGCGGGCCGCCCGGGGAGAGCTGCTCTCCCCCACGCTGTACCTGGCGGGACCCAGCTTCAACGGGAGCTCCGTGAGCTCGCCGGAGGAGGCGGTGCGGATGGTCCGCCAGCAGAAGGCGGAGGGGTGGGACCTCCTCAAGGTGCACCCCGGGCTCACCCGCGCCGAGTACGACGCTATGGCGCGCACCGC
>DATAAL010000421.1:0-10757 GCA_036260145.1 Longimicrobiaceae bacterium
GCCCGCACCCGCCGCACCGTCTCCAGGCACTCCTCCGGGGTCCCCATCAGCCCGCTGGTGCCGTAGTAGCGGTCGAAGGCCAGGTCCAGCATCCACTCTACGTCGGCCGGGGAGAGGCTCGCGGGGTCCACCCCGGCGCCCTTCGCCAGCCCCAGGACCAGGTCGAACGAGGTGCGCAGGTACTCGCGGAAGGGCCCGCGCACCGTCGCCCGCACCTCGTCCGGGTCGTCCCCGACGAAGGTGTGCAGCATCAGCGCGACCCGTCCGGCCTCCGGGTCGTGCCCCCCCTCCCGGCGCCCCTCGCGGTAGGCGCGGACCTTCTCCGCCAGCTCCTCCACGCCCTGCCCCAGCAGGTGGGTGAGGAGGTGGGCACCGATCCGCCCCGCGCGGCGGAAGGTGTCGGGGCTCCCGCCGGCCGTGATCCAGACCGGAAGCTCCGGCTGCACCGGACGGGGGAGCGTCCCCACCTCCACCGGCTCCCCGGTGCCGCCCGTGCGCGTGACCTTCTCGCCGCGCCAGAGCCGGCGCACCGTCTCCACGTCGTCGAACATCGAGTCGCGGCGGCCCTCGTACCGCTCTGGGGCCAGCACGAAGTCGCGGGAGTGCCACCCGGAGGCGAAGGAAAGCTCCACGCGCCCGTCGGAGAGGTTGTCCACCACCGACCATTCCTCGGCGACGCGGAGGGGGTCGTGCAGCGGGAGGACCACGCTCCCGGCGCGGATGCGGACCCGCTCGGTGACGGTGGCCAGGGCGGCGCCGGTGACCGAGGGGTTGGGGTACAGCCCACCGAAGGCGTGGAAGTGCCGCTCGGGGGTCCACACTGCCTCGAAGCCGTTGCGGTCCGCGAAGCGCGCCCCCTCCAGCAGCAGGCGGTACTTCGCGCGCCCGCTCCCCTCCGCGGCGGACGCGAAGTAGAAGAGGCTGAAGGCCATGGGGGCGGCGTCGCAGCGGAGGCCCGCCGCCGGGGCGGCCCGCGGGGCCGCGCCGCGGAGCACTACCTTCGACCCCTGCGTGAGCGTCCACAGGATCTCCAGCACGGAGATGTCGAAGGAGATGCTGGTCACTGCCAGCCAGGTCCCCGGCTCCGCGCCCACCCGCTCGCGCATGGCGGCGAAGAAGCTCGCCACGTTGGCGTGCGTCACCACCACTCCTTTGGGCCGACCGGTGGAGCCGGAGGTGTAGATCACGTAGGCGGCGTTGTGGGGGGAGAGGCCCCCACCCGGCGCTGCGCGCAAAACTCGCCCCCTATGTCCCCCGTTCCAGGGGAGGGCCATGTCCGTGCTTCGATCCTCGCCCTCCACGGTGTCGTTTTCCCCCTTCCCCCCGCAGGCGGAGGGAGGGGGGCCGGGGGGGTAGGGGGGCATCGCGGCGGAGATCTCCCCGACGAGCACCGTCTCCCCCGCGAACTCCGGCACCCGCCCCGCCAGCCCCGCCTGCGTCACCAGCACCCGCGCGTCGCTGTCGTCCAGCATGAAGGCCAGCTGCTCCGCGGGGTATGCCGGGTCGAGGGAGACGTACGCCCCACCCGCCTTCAGCACGCCCAGCATCGCCACCACCATCTCCTCCGTGCGCTCCAGCAGGAGCCCCACCCGCGACTCCGGTCCGACCCCCTTCCCCACCAGGCGGCGGGCGAGCTGGTCGGCACGGGCGTCCAGCTCCGCGTAGGTCAGCCGCCCCTCCCCGGTGACGAGCGCCTCCGCGTGCGGGGTGCGCCGGACCTGCGCCTCGAAGAGCCGCGGCACGGTGGCGGATTCGTCCCATGGCATCCCGGTGGCGTTCCACCCGTGGACGAGCTGCTCGCGCTCGGCCGGGTCCAGCAGCTCCGCCTCGCCCACGGGGCGCTCCGGATCCGCGGCAAGGGCGTCCAGGAGCCGCCCGAAGTGGCGCATCCAGCGGTCCACCGTGGCGCGGTCGTACAGGTCCCGGCTCAGCTCCACCCGCGCGGAGAGGGCGCCGTCGGGTTCCTCCCGCAGGTAGACGCCTAGGTCGTAGCGCGAGGCCCGCGCGTCGACCTCGATCGGCTCCACCGCCAGGCCCGGGAGGTCCAGATGCTCCCGCGGGGTGTTCTGGAGGGCGAAGAGCACCTGCACCAGCGGGCCCCGGCTGGTGTCGCGCGGGAGCCCCGCCGCCTCCACGATCCGGTCGAACGACACGTCGCTGTACGGATATGCGTCCAGCAGCGCGGAGCGGACCCGGCGGAGCAGGCCGCGGAACCCCTCGTCGCCGTCCACCCGCACGCGCACGGGGAGGACGTTGATGAAGCAGCCGACCAGCGGCTCTAGCGCGGGGTGGTCGCGCCCGGCGAGGGGTGTCCCCACCACCAGGTCGTCCGTTCCGGCGTAGCGGTGCAGCCAGGCGTCGAACCCGGCCAGGAGCGCCATGAAGAGGGTGCAGTCCTCTCGGCGCGCCAGCGCGCGGAGGGCGTCGACCCGAGGCGCCTCCAGCCGGAAGCGGAGGGTGTCGCCGCGGAAGCTCTGCACCGGCGGGCGGGGGCGGTCGGCGGGGAGCTCCAGCGATGCGGGGGCGCCCGCCAGCGCGCGGCTCCAGAACTCCAGCTTGCGCTGCCGCGCGCCGCCCGCCAGGAGGCTCCGCTGCCAGACCGCGTAGTCCCCGTACTGCACGGCGAGCGGGGGGAGCTCGGCGGCACGGCCGGCGACGAGCGCCTCGTAGTGGGCCCCCAGCTCCCGGACGAGCACCGCCTCCGACCACCCGTCCGAGGCGATGTGGTGCAGGGTGAGCAGGAGCACGTGCTCCCGCTCCCCCAGCCGGAGGAGCACGGCGCGCAGCAGGGGCGGCGCCTCCAGGTCGAAGGGGCGCGCCTCCTCCTCCTCCGCGTACCGCGCCACCTCCGCCTCGCGCTCCACCCCGGAGAACGGGGTCAGGTCGATCACCGGGAGCGCGAAGGGGCGGGCGGGCTCTACCCCCTGCACCGGCTCCCCGCCCTCCACGAAGAACCGGGTGCGGAGCGACTCGTGCCGCGCCACCACGGCCTCCAACGCGCTCCGCAGCGCCCCGGCCGACAGCTCGCCGCGCAGCCGGAGCGCGGCGCCCAGGTTGTAGCTCGCGGGAGCGATCTGGTGCTGGAGCCAGAGGCGCTGCTGGGCGAAGGAGAGCGGGAGCGGGGAGCCGTCGCGCGGCACCGGGACCAGCGGCGGGGGCACCGGTCCCGGGTCGCCGCCCCGCAGCGCCTCCACCCGTACGGCCAGCTCCGCCACCGTCGGCGCCTCGAAGAGCACCGGGAGCGGCAGCTCGACCCCGAACGCCTCGCGCACCCGGGCGGCGGCCCGCGCCGCCAGCAGCGAGTGCCCGCCCAGCTCGAAGAAGCCGGCGCGGGCGTCGACGCACTCGGTCCCGAGCAGCTCCGCGAAGATCCCCGCCAGCACCTCCTCCGTGGGTCCGCGCGGCGCCGTATACCCGTCCGCCGGGACCGCCGCCGCTTCGGGAACGGGGAGCGCCCGCCGGTCCACCTTGCCGTTCGGGGTGAGCGGGAGCGCACCGAGCGCGACGAAGGCGGCGGGGAGCATGTACTCCGGGAGGCGCTCCTGCAGGTGGGCACGCAGCTCCGCCACGGGCGGGACGACGGACCCCTCCCCGGCGGCCAGGTAGGCGACGATACGCCGGTCGCCCGGGGCGTCCTCGCGCACGACGGCCACCACGTCGCGTACCCCCGGAGCGCTCCGCAGCGCGGTCTCGATCTCCTCCAGCTCGATGCGGAAGCCCCGCACCTTCACCTGGAGGTCAGTCCGCCCGAAGTACTCCAGCTCCCCGTCCGCCCGCCACCGGACCCGGTCCGTCACCCGGTACATCCGCGACCCCGCGGGACCGAACGGGTCCGGGAGGAAGCGCTCCGCCGTCAGCTCCGGCCGGTTCGCGTAGCCCCGGGAAAGGCCATCGCCCCCCAGGTACAGCTCCCCGACGACGCCGATGGGGACGGGGTGGAGATCCCCGTCCAGCACGTACGCCCGCGCCCCGGCGACCGGCCGGCCCACGGTGACTGTGGCTGCGTCCTGCGGGACGAGCGAATACGTCGAGTAGGTGGTGTCCTCGGCGGGGCCGTACAGGTTGCCGACGCGCTCCACCGTGCCGAGCGCGTGGAGGGCCCGGGCGAGGTCGGCCGGGAGCGCCTCCCCCCCGAGGTTCAGCGTCCGCACGCTCGCCGGGATGGCTCCCATGCGCAGCAGCTCCGCTGCGGCGGTGGGAACCATGCTGACGTAGGCCACCGGCTCCGGGACGGCGGCCAGCTCCAGGGCGTTCTCCACCAGGACGAGCTTGCCGCCCCAGCAGAGGGTGCCGAAGGCCTCGGCGACCGAGACGTCGAAGTTGATGGAGGTGGAGAAGAGGACCGACGCGCGCTCCTCGTCCGATACCGTCTCCCGCAGCCAGTGCAGCAGGGTGACGACGGAGGAGTGGCGGATCATCACCCCCTTGGGGCGGCCCGTGGAGCCGGAGGTGAAGATCACGTGCGACAGGTTCTCCGGCGCCACGCCCGTCTCAGGGGCGATTTCGCTCTCCGCCTCCACCTCCCCGTGGACGGCGTCCAGCGCCAGGACCCCGGTCCCTTCCGGGAGGACCCCGGCCAGGCGAGTGGAGGTGAGCACCAGCGACACCTCCGCGTCCTCCGTCATGTAGCCCAGGCGCTCGCGAGGGTACGCCGGATCCAGGGGGACGTAGGCTCCCCCCGCCTTCAGGACGCCGAGCAGCGCCACCACCAGCTCGGACGTGCGCTCCAGACACACCCCCACCCGCGTCTCCGGCCCTACGCCGCGCGCGCGCAGGTGGTTGGCGAGGCGGTTCGCCCGGCGGTCCAGCTCCGCGTACGCCAGCGCCTCGCCGCGGAACACCAGCGCGGTCGCGTCCGGCGCCCGGGTGGCCTGGCGCGCGAACAGCTCGTGGACGCACTCGCCGCCCGGGTAGCCGCGCTCCGTGTCGGTCCACTCCTGCAGCACCCGGCGCCGCTCGGTCGCGGACATCAGCGGGAGGTCGTGGACCTGCGCGCCAGGATCCGCCACGACCCCCGCCAGCAGGGTGAGGTAGTGCTCCGCCATGCGCGCCGTGGTGGCGGGCTCCCAGAGCGCGGCCGCGTACTCCAGCGTGCCGCCGAGCCCCGCGTCCCCGGCCTCGTCCAGGGTCAGCGTCAGGTCGAACTTGGCCGGCACCTCCGCCGCCTCCAGCTCCTCCAGCTCCGCGTCGCCCAGCCGTAGCTCGCCCCGCTGGTTGTTCTGCAGGGAGAACATCACCTGGAAGAGCGGCATGTGGCTCAGGCTCCGCTCCGGGACGAGCTCCTCCACCAGCTTCTCGAAGGGGAGGTCCTGGTGCTGGTACGCCCCCAGCGTCGTCTCCCGCACCTGCTTCAGCAGCTCCCGGAAGCTCGCCTCCCGCCCCACCTCGCCGCGCAGCGCCAGGGTGTTGACGAAGAAGCCGATCACCCCCTCCGTCTCCACCCGGGTCCTACCGGCGATGGGGGTGCCCACCACCACGTCCTCCGTCCCCGCGTAGCGCGCCAGCAGGACCTGCCAGCCCGCGAGCAGCGTCATGAAGAGCGTCGCCCCCTCCCGGCGCGACAGTGCCCGCAGCCCGGCCGCGGTCTCCTCCCCCACCTCGAACCCGGCTCGCGCCCCCGCGCCGCTCATCACCGCAGGACGGGGCCGGTCCGTGGGGAGCTCCAGCAGCGGCGGGGTGCCGCTCAGCCTCTCGCGCCAGTAGCCGAGCTGCCGCTCCAGCGTCTCCCCCTGGAGCCACTCCCGCTGCCAGGCCGCGTAGTCGGGGTACTGCACCGGCGGCTCCGGCAGGCGCGCCTCCTCCCCGCGCGAGCAGGCGGCGTAGAGCGCGGAGACCTCGCGCACCAGGATCCCGGTGCTCCAGCCGTCGCTGACGATGTGGTGCAGGGTGAGGAAGATCGCCGTGTCCGCCTCCCCCAACCGCACCGCATGGGCCCGCAGCAGCGGACCCGCCGCCAGGTCGAAGGACCGCCGCGCCTCGCGGCGTGCGAGCCGCGTCAGCTCGTCCTCCCGCGCCGCCCCCGCCAGCCCGGAGAGGTCCACCAGCGGGAGCCGCACCGGCCGGGCGGGGTCCACCTGCTGTACCGGCTCGCCGCCCCGGGTCGGGAAGCGCGTGCGCAGCGACTCGTGCCGGCGCACCACCTCCGAGAGCGCGCGCTCCAGCGCGCGCAGGTCGAGCCGGCCGCGCACCCGCAGCGCCGCCGGGAGGTTGTAGGCGGCGCTCCCCGGCTCCAGCCGGTCGATGAACCAGAGGCGCTGCTGCGCGAAGGAGAGCGGGAGCGGAGACCCGTCCCGGGGCACCGGGACCAGCGGCGGCGCCTGCGCGCCCCCTCCGTCCCGCAGCAGTGCCTCCACGCGCGCGGCGAGCCGGGCGACGGTGGGCGCCTCGAAGAGCGCCCGCACCGGCAGCTCCACGCCGAGCGCCTCCCGCACCCGCGAGACCACCCGTGTCGCCAGGAGCGAGTGCCCCCCCAACGCGAAGAAGTCCTCCCCCACCCCCACCCGCTCCCGCCCCAGCACCTCGGCCCAGATCCCGGCCAGCACCTCCTGGACCGGGGTGCGCGGCGCCGTGTGCCCCGTGTCCGGGGGCGCGTCGGGCGCGGGGAGTACCCGTCGGTCCACCTTCCCCGTGAGGGTCAGCGGGAGCGCGTCCAGCGCCACGAACGCCGCCGGCAGCATGTGCTCCGGGAGCCGCCCGCGCAGGTGCTCCCGCAGCGCGTCCGGGAGCGCCGTCTCCGCGTCCTCCCGCAGCGGCACCTCGCCGTCCGCGAAGAGCCGCCGGTAGAACGGGCTCGCCCGGAACTCCCGCGCGTGGTGCGCCGAGACGAACCCGAACGGCACCTCCGTCCCGTCCCGTCCGCGCACCAGCGTCCCCCGCGCGCCGTAGTCCGGCGCCACTCCGCCTTCCGGCAGCTCCGCCCGGCACTCCAGGCACAGCCGGTCCCCCGCCTCGACCTCGATCTCGGGGTGGAAGAGCGGGAAGTAGACCGGGAACCACGCCGTCTCCTCCTCCAGGACGTCCAGCTCCTCCCCCTCCGCCAGCTCCATCCACAGCCAGAGCAGGAGCCCGTCCAGCCGTCCGGCACGCTCCACCACCAGCTCCTCCCGCCGCGTGTACTCGGCGGCGACCGGCCCGGCGGCGAAGTCCAGCTCCTCGTACGTCCCGGTGGTCGAGAGGACGCTGGCGGTGGGGAAGCCCCGGATGCAGAGCCGCAGGTCGAAGGGGTGTCCCACCTCGTCGAAGATCCGCCGCACGTAGTGCGCGGCGGTGCGCGAGAAGGCGGGCGCCCGCCGGATCTCCTCCGGCAGGGTCACCGCGGCCACCCGCGTGCTCGCCCGGCCGGGGATCATGACCGCGCCGGGCGCCAGCAGGCGCCGCACCGCGCCGAGGATCACCGCGGCCCCCTCGCCTCCGGCGATGGACTCCACGATCTCCGAGACGCACACCTCCGCCGGCTCCGGCAGCTCCACGGTGCGGGCGTCGCCGTGGATCACGGTGATGCGGTCCTCCAGCCCCAGCTCGCGGATCCGCTCCCGGGCCGTCCGGTACGACCGCTCCAGGAGCTCCACCGCGTAGACGTGGCGCGCCCCCGCCTCCACCGCCAGCCGCGCCAGGATGGCGTCGGCTCCGGTGCCCACGTCCAGCACCACCTTCCCCGGAGCGTGGCGACGAAGCGCGCGCAGGTAGCGCGCGTTGCGCCGCGTGTCGTGGGTGAGCCCCTGGTAGATCAGCTCGTCGTAGACGAAGTACTCCCCGATCGATGGCCACAGCTCGGCGCCGTCTCCGGGCTCCGGGACGACGTAGGCGACCAGGCTTCGGTCCCCGTGGGCGTCCTCGCGCGCCGCCACCACAGCCTCCCGCACCCAGCCGTGCTCCCGCAGCGCCGCCTCGATCTCGCCGGGCTCGATCCGGAACCCCCGCACCTTCACCTGCGCGTCGACCCGTCCCAGGAACTCCAGCTCCCCCTCCGCCAGCCACCGCGTCCGGTCCCCGGTGCGGTACAGCCTCGCCCCCGGTGTACCCGAGAACGGGTCCGGGACGAACCGCTCGGCCGTCAGCTCCGGCCGGCCCAGGTACCCCCGCGCCACCCCCGCGCCCCCGATCCACAGCTCGCCGGGGACGCCGACCGGCCGCGGATCCCCCTGCGGGTCGCAGACGTACAGGCGCACGTTCGGGAGCGGCCCGCCGATGCGGTGCCCCTCCACGGGACCCTGCACCCGCAGGCCGGAGGCGAGCACCGTCGCCTCGGTGGGCCCGTACAGCACCCGCACCTCTGCAGCGGGGAAGGCCGCGCGCATCTCGGCCAGCAGCTCCGGCGGGACCCGGTCGCCGCCGACGAAGGCGCGCCGCACCCCGGGGAGCCCGCCCGGCGCGCGCGCGAGCTGCCGCATCAGCGCCGGGACGGCGTGCAGCGCGGTCGCGTCCGCGATCTCCTCGACCAGCCGCTCGGGCTCCAGGACACGCTCCCGGGAGACCAGGCGCACGGTGGCGCCCACCGTCAGCGGAAGGAGCGTCTCGAAGAGCGAGATATCGAAGGCGAAGGAGGCGAGCGAGGGGACCACATCCCCGGCGCCGACGCCGAACGCCTCGCGCGCGGCGTGCAGCAGGTTGGCGAGGGCGCCGTGCGGGACCTCGACCCCCTTGGGGGTGCCGGTGGACCCGGAGGTGTAGATGATGTAGGCAAGGTTTTCGGGATGGACCCGGACCTCCGGCGCAGCGCCCCCACCCGGCTCGCTCATGCACACCACCTCCCCTCCGAACTCCGGGAGCGCTTCCCGCAGCGCCTCCGTCGTCACCACCAGGGTGATCCCCGCGTCGGCGAGGACGAAGGCGGTCCGCCCGGCGGGGTAGCCCGGATCGAGCGGGACGTAGGCGCCGCCCGCCTTCCAGATCCCCAGCACCCCCACCAGCATCTCCGGGGCGTGCTCCAGGAAGAGGCCCACGCGCGCCTCCGGGCCCACACCCAGGCGCCTCAGGTGGTGCGCGAGCCGGCTCGACCCGCGCTCCAGCTCGGCGTACGTCAGCGGCTCGCCCTCCGAGGCCACCGCCAGCGCGTCCGGCGTCCGCGCCGCCTGCGCCGACACCAGCTCATGGGCGCACGCGCTCGGGTACGTGGCCTCCGTGGAGTTCCACTCCTCCAGCACCCGCGCCCGCTCCGCCCCCGAGAGGAGCGGCAGCCCGGAGAGCCGCCGGTCGGGGTCGCCCGCCATCCCGTCCAGGAGCGCCTGCAGGTGCTCCAGGATCCGGCCGGCCACCTCCGCGTCGAACCGCCTCCCGTCGTAGCCGAGGCTCAGCGTGACCTCCTCGCGGACCACGACCTCCAGAACCAGCGCGTGCCCGAGCGTGCTCCCGGCATGTACGCCGTGGATGTCCCGCACCTCCAGCCCCGCCGTCCGGACGCGCCCCAGCTCCTTGAGGGGGTAGTTCTGGAAGGCGAGGAGGGTGTCGAACAGCCGCTCCCCCGCCGGCACTCCGCTCCACTCGTGGATCTGCTGGAGCGAACAGTGGCCGTGCTCCCGCGCCCGCACCTGCGCGGCCTGGATCTCCCGCAGCCACGGAGTCACCTCCGCGTCCGGGCGCAGCCGGACCCGCACCGGCACCGTCCCGACGAACACGCCGAGCATGGACTCCGCCCCCGGCAGGGCGGCCGGGCGCCCGGCGGACACGGCCCCGAAGACCACGTCCTCGTCGTCGCGGTAACGGCCCAGGAGGAGGCCCCACGCCCCCTGGACCAGGGTGTTGAGCGTGAGCTGCCGGCGCCGCGCGACCTCCTGCAGCCGCTCGGCCCGGACGGGCGGGATCGTCGTGCTGACGAGACCGGGAGCCTCGGGGGCATCCGGGTCGAGGGGGCGGCCGAGGGGGAGCGCGGAGGGGGCGGCGACCCCCGCCAGGGCGGCGCGCCAGAAGGCTTCCGCCGCCTGCACGGACTGGGCCTGGAGCCAGGAGATGTACGCCTGGAAGGGAGGCGCGGGGTCGAGGGTAGGGGACTCGCCCCGGCGGAGCGCGGCGTAGACGTCGAAGACCTCCTGCAGCGCCTGGCCGGCGGACCACCCGTCCAGGAGGAGGTGGTGGCAGGTCCACACGCCGCGGTACTCCCGCTCCCCCGTGCGTGCGCAGACGACGCGGAAGAGGGGCGCGGCCCCCAGGTCGAAGCGGCGCCGCTCCCAGCGCGCGAGACCGCCGACGCGCGCCTCCCGCTCGTCAGCCGGGAGGTCGCGCCAGTCGAGGTAGTCCACGCGCACCTCCACCCTCCGCCGCACCACCTGGAGGGGGTCGTCGAGCCCCTCCCAGAAGAAGACGGTGCGCAGGACGGGGTGCCGGTCGGCGAGCCGCTGCCAGGCGCGCTCGAAGGCGGAGGCGTCGAGGTCGCCCTCCATCGTCCAGCAGCTCTGCTCGGCGTACTCCGCCAGCTCCGGGGCCTGGAGGGACCGGAGCAGGATCTCGAGCTGCATGGGCGAGAGGGGATAGATGCTCTCTACGTTCTCCATTCGACAGGGCAGCGGATTTCAGGTAGGGGCAGGCCGTGCGCGCCAGTGGCCGGAGTATGTCTATAGGTGACGGAAAATAACCGCTCGGCGGGACCGCTTCAACTGTCGATCCCGCAGTCCCTGGTCGAACAGGATCGGGATAGGGGGCAGCCGGAGATCCCGGCTGCACCCCTCCCACACCACCGGACATGCGGGTCCGCATCCGGCGGTTCGGAAAGTTGAGGTCAGTGCGGCGCCAGCCGAGGCAGGCCCATCTGCTCGAAGAGCTTG
>DATAAL010000422.1:0-5030 GCA_036260145.1 Longimicrobiaceae bacterium
GCGGCTACTCCGGGAACCTCGGAGAGGTGGAGTTCGCCGTTCCGGCGGGGCGGGAGACGGGGGTGACGGAGATGCTCCGCGACGACACGTCGGGGGCTCTGGCGCCGGAGCGGATCGGCGAGGTGGTCCTGTATCGGAACGAGATTCCGTGAGCACGGTACAGAAGGGCAACTTTCCTCCGGTGCGCCCTCTCCCGGGTGCACCGGCCCCCATGACGTACGTCGCATGACCTGTTCGACTCAGACACCGGGACGCCGCAGCCACGGAGGGCGCGCATGAGCGGGATGGTGCTCGCGGACGCCGTCATGGACCACCTGCGGAGGCGCTATCCCGCCTACCACGAGACGGCCTACCTCTTCATCCTCTCCGGGCTCCACTACACCATCGAGCACCTGGGCGAGGCGCGCCACATCACCGGACGCGAGCTGACGGAAGGGTGCCGTGACCTGGCGCGGGAGCGGTACGGACCCATGGCTCGCTCGGTCCTGGAGTACTGGGGGATCCGCTCCACGCGCGACCTGGGAGAGATCGTCTTCGCGCTGGTGGAGTGCGGAGTGCTGGTCAAGCAGGAGAGCGACGACCTGGACGACTTCGACGGGGTCTACGACTTCGCGGATGCCTTCGAGCGGGAGTACCCCTGGGCGGCTCCACGCAACCTGTGCGAGTAACTGTCACGGAGTGCTCCGCAGGCGCTCCGACGGGGACAGGGAAGTGGAACGAGGATTGCGGACCTTCGCGCCCGCTTGATGGGGGCGGTGGCGCCCCCTCGTTCGCACCTGTTGAGGGGAGGGGATGATCGATGCCGAACGAGCGCGAGTTTCCGGAGTGCCAGAAGTGTGACAAGGGTACGCTGCTCCCGCTGTCCGACTACGGACGGGACGGCGCGCCGATCACCTACAAGGCATGGGTCTGCATCAACCCGGACTGCGGCTTCAACATCCGCATCGACAACGGAGAGATCAGCTTCGGACGCACCATAGGTCAGAGCTACAAGTAACGGTCCCCGGGCTCACCCGCCTTCGCACGCCCACGATCCGGTCCGGATCGTGGGCGTCGGTTCTCCCCGACCTCCTCGTCCCTGGCTCATGTCACGGAATTCCTCTCCGGATCCGCTCTCCGACCCCCGCGAGCCGCTCTTCGCCGGGGGGGGGGTTCCCCTTCTCACCGCGAAGGAGATGCGCGCATGGGACCGCTACGCCATTGAGGAGCGCGGGATCCCGGAACCGGTGCTGATGGAGGCGGCGGGGCGGGCGGCGGCAGAGGTCGTGCACCGCCTGTACCCGGAGGGCCGGGTGGTGGGCGCAGTGGGAGGCGGGAACAACGGCGGGGATGCGCTCGTCCTCCTTCGCACTCTGGCCGCTCGCGGACGGGAGGTCGCCGCGGTGCAGGTGGGGGGCTCCTTTCCCGACGCCGCGCTCCTCCACGGCTGGGAGGTGGAGACCCTCCCCGCGGCCGACGCGGAGGCGGCGTTCCGCGCCGCAGGGGTGGTGGTGGACGGGATCCTGGGGACCGGGGCGCACGGTGCTCCCCGTCCCGCGCAGGCGGCGGCGATCGAGGCGATCAACGCCTCGGGCCGCCCGGTCGTCGCGCTCGACGGCCCCTCGGGCGTGGATTTCACCACCGGAGCCGCGGAGGGCGCCGCCGTCCGCGCGGAGCTGACCGTGACCTTCGGCGCGCCGAAGCGCGGGCTCCTCCTCTTCCCCGGGCGCGCGCTGGCGGGGCGGATCCTGGTCGTGGAGATCGGCTTTCCTCCGCTCCCCGGCGGGAGGGTCGCGGCGCGCGTCGTCACCGACGCCTGGGCGCACGAGAAGGTCCCCATGGTCCCGCCCGATGCCCACAAGGGGGTGCTCGGCGCGGTCACGGTGGTGGCGGGGCGGCCGGGGATGGCAGGAGCGGCAGGGATGGTGGCGATGGGGGCGCTGCGCGCGGGGACCGGGATGGCGCGGGTGGTCTCGCACGCCGGGAACCGTGTCGTCCTCCAGCAGACCGTCCCGGAGGCGCTCTTCACGGACCGGGACTCGGAGGAGGTAGACGCGGCGCTAGAGAAGGCGTCGGCCGTGGTAGCGGGGCCGGGGATGGGGACCGGGGATGCGGACCTCGACCTCCTGCGGCGCATCACGCGCAGCAGCGACACGCCCCTGCTCCTGGACGCCGACGCCGTGACCCTCCTCGCCCGCCACCCTGGGCTGCGAACGGAGATCCGCCGCCCCCTCCTCCTCACCCCCCACCCCGGGGAGATGTCGCGCCTCCTGGGCCGGGAAGTCCGCCGGATCACCGCGGATCCCTTCGGTGCCGCCGCGGAGACCGCTGAACGCTTCAGTTGCGCGGTCCTCCTCAAGGGCGCCCCGTCGCTGGTCGCCGCGCCGGGGGAGCCGACGCTGGTGAGCGCCGCGGGGCACTCCGGGATCGCCACCGGGGGGATGGGAGACACCCTTGCCGGGGTCGCGGGAGCCCTGCTCGGGATGGGGTGCTCCCCCCGCGAGGCGGCCGCGCTCGCCCTCTTCCTCTGCGGCCGCGCGGCGGAGCTCGCCGGACGGGGCCGGTCCCTCCTCCCGCGCGACGTGGCGGAGACGCTCCCCGGGGCGTACGCCTCTCTCGCCACACCCGCAGAGCCGGACCTCCCGGGGGTCGTCTTCGATCTGCGGCCGGCGTACTGACCGGCAGCGCGTTCGGTTCCCCGATCCGCTCCGGGCCTGCCTGGAGCGTTGACAGTGCGGGACCCGGATGGTACGTTCCGCGTCTTCTCCAGGGGCCTCCGAACCGTCTTCGAACCCACCCGTAATCCATGGTCACCGTCGCCGATATCCGTGCCCGCGAGATCCTCGACTCCCGGGGGAATCCCACCGTCGAAGCCGAGGTCTTGCTCTCCAACGGGATCCTGGGACGCGCGGCGGTTCCGAGCGGCGCCTCCACCGGCGAGCACGAGGCAGTGGAGCTGCGCGACGGCGAGGCGGACCGCTACGGCGGGAAGGGGGTGCTGGACGCGGTGGAGAACGTGGAGGAGGAGATCGGTCCGACGCTGCACGGGATCGACCCGTACGACCAGGTGGCCGTGGACCGCGCCATGATCGAGCTGGACGGTACCCCCAACAAGGCGCGCCTGGGGGCGAATGCCATCCTGGCCGTGTCGCTGGCTGTGTCGCGCGCGGCGGCCCGGGACTGCCGTCTCCCCCTGTACCGCTATCTCGGCGGCCCGCTCGCCAACATCCTCCCCGTCCCCATGTTGAACATCCTGAACGGGGGTGCCCACGCCGCGAACAACGTGGACTTCCAGGAGTTCATGGTGATGCCGGTGGGTGCGGAGACCTTCTCCGAGGGGCTGCGGATGGGAGTGGAGATCTTCCACTCGCTGAAGAAGGTGCTCTCCTCTCGCGGGAAGGCCACCGCGGTGGGCGACGAGGGGGGGTTCGCGCCGGATCTGGCCACCAACGAGGAGGCGCTGGAGGTGATCCTCACCGCGGTCGAGCAGGCCCGATACCGCCCGGGAGAGGACGTGGTGCTGGCGCTGGACGTCGCTTCCTCCGAGATGTACCGCGACGGCGGGTACGTCTTCCACAAGTCCACGGGAGAGCGGCGCACCACCGCCGAGATGGTGGAGTTCTACCGGGACTGGACCGCGCGGTACCCGATCCGCTCCGTCGAGGACGCCCTGGCCGAGAACGACTGGGACGGATGGAAGCAGCTCACCGATGCCGTCGGCGGGCAGGTACAGCTCGTGGGCGACGACCTGTTCGTGACCAGCACGGAGCGGCTGCAGGAGGGGATCGAGCGCGGGGTGGGGAACGCCATCCTGATCAAGGTCAACCAGATCGGCACGCTCACCGAGACGCTGGAGGCGATCGAGCTGGCCCGCAGCGCCGGCTACAACGCGGTGATCTCGCACCGCTCCGGGGAGACGGAGGATACCTTCATCGCCGACCTGGCGGTGGCGACCGGAGTGGGGCAGATCAAGACCGGGAGCGCGAGCCGCACGGACCGGGTCGCCAAGTACAACCAGCTCCTGCGGATCGAGGAGCGCCTGGGGAGTGCCGCCCGCTACCCGGGTGCGGCGCTGTGGCGATGAGCCCCGCGACCGGACGCCGGCTCGCCCTGGCGGTGGTGGCCGGAGTAGCCGTGTACTACGGGCTGTGGGGCGGGGAGTACTCCGCCTTCGATCTGCGCCGGCTCCGCCGCGAGCGCGCGGAACGGGCGGCACAACTCGCGGAGAGCCGCGCCGCGGTGGACTCGCTCCGTGCCTACGCCTCCCTGCTGGAGAGGGACGGGACCACCCTGGAGCGGGTGGCCCGGGAGCGCTTCGGGATGATCCGCGACGGGGAGATGCTGTACCGCTTCTTCGAGATAGAGCCTGCCGGAGCGGCGTCCAGCCGGGTCGCGCGTGCCCCTTGACGCTATCCCCAGTTCCACCTATATTTAAGGCACATCGCGGGGTGGAGCAGCCTGGTAGCTCGTCGGGCTCATAACCCGAAGGTCGCGGGTTCGAATCCCGCCCCCGCTATACCCAGGAAGGGGTCGGCCCGCAAGGACCGACCTTTTTCCATCGGGTGGGGCAGGGTAGCTCAGCCGGTTAGAGCGTACGACTCATAATCGTAAGGTCGGGGGTTCGAGTCCCCCCCCTGCTACTGCGAGAGGCCACTCCGGACGGGGTGGCCTTTTTCGTGGTCGCCGTCCGCTCCCGGCCGGCGCGAAAGCGGAATCGCCGCGAGGATGGGATCCCCGCGGCGATTTCCGTTTCCGTGCGCTCCGGCTTTACGGCGCGAGCGCGGCGCCGGGGTGTCTCGCCCTTTTCAACCCACCTCGTGTGGGGCCATCACGCCGAGTACGCGCTCCATGGCCATGGTGTGGCTGCAGGTGCCGTGGCTCCGGAAGAAGCTGCAGTCGCAGTGCCAGTGCCCATCCTCGAACTCCACTTCATGGTTCCCGTTCCTGCCGTCGAACTCCACCTTCAGGGCCTGAAAGTGGATGCGCTCAGGCTCCGAGGCGTAGGTCCTGGCCTTCTCGATCTTGCTGATCATCCCGGAATCGAGCATGCG
>DATAAL010000423.1:0-11592 GCA_036260145.1 Longimicrobiaceae bacterium
ACTCGGCGTCGTCCACGCGGGGGTGGACGCGGGGCCCCGCCACCCACACGCCCGCCGCCAGGACCACGAGGGGGAGGAGGATGCCGGCCAGGGTGCCAGCGTGGGGGCGGCGGACGGCGCCGCGGAGCCGCGCCGCGTCCAGCCGCAGGAGGAGCGCCGCCCCGCCGCTCACCGTCCCGGCTCCGGTCGCCTCTTCCCCTCCCGCTCCGCGATCCGCGCGGCGACCTCCCGCTCGAAGCCACGGTCGGAGGGCTCGTAGAAGCGGGCGCCGGCCAGCACGTCCGGGAGGCACTGCTGCTCCACGGCGGCGCCCTCGTAGTCGTGGGCGTACCGGTACCCCTTCCCGTACCCCCACTCCTTCATCAGCCCGGTGGTGGCGTTGCGGAGGTGGAGGGGGACCGGGGCGTCGGGGTGCGTCTCCACCGCCTCCATGGCCGCGTACAGCGCCAGGTAGGCGTGGTTGGACTTGGGCGCGGTGGCCAGGTACAGGATGGCGTTTGCCAGAGGGAGCTGGCCCTCCGGCATCCCCAGCCGCTCGAAGGCCTGCATCGCCTGGACGGCCACCACACCCGCTTGCGGGTCGGCCAGCCCCACGTCCTCGTACGCCATGGCGACCATCCGCCGGAAGAGCGTCTTGGGGTCCTCTCCGCCGCGGATCATCCGCATCGCCCAGTAGAGCGCCGCGTCCCCGTCGCTGGTGCGCAGCGACTTGTGGAAGGCGGAGAGCATCTCGTACGCCAGGGTGGCGTCATAGCGGTCGGTCCGCTGCTGCAGCGCCTCGCGGACCGCCGGCTCCGTGAGCGTGGCCCCGGGACCGGCGAGCCGCGCCGCGATCTCCAGCCCGGTCAGCGCCTGCCGCGCGTCGCCCCCGGTGGCGCGGACCAGGAGCTCCTCTGCCTCCGGGTCCAGCGAGAGCCCCAGCCCGCCCAGCCCCCGCTCCGGATCCTGCAGCGCGCGGCGCACCACGGCGCACACCTCCTCCGGACGGAGCGGCTCCAGCACCAGGACGCGCGAACGGGAGAGCACGGCGGGGTTGATCTCGAACCCCGGGTGCTCCGTGGTGGCTCCGATCAGCACCAGGAGCCCGGACTCGATGAAGGGGAGGAGGAAGTCCTGCTGCCCCTTGTTGAGCCGGTGGATCTCGTCGATGAAGAGGAGAGTCCCCCGGCCCGCCCTGCGGAGCTGCTCGGCCTCCTTCACGATCTCGCGCAGCCGGGGGACCCCCTCGCTCACCGCGCTGAAGGGGACGAAGGCGGCATCCACCTCTTCGGCGATGGCCCTCGCCAGCGTGGTCTTCCCGCTCCCCGGGGGGCCGTGCAGGATCAGGTTGGGGAGGTGCCCGGCGCGCACCAGGCGGCGGAGCGTCCCCCCGGGACCCACCAGGTGCTCCTGCCCCACCACCTCGTCCAGCGTCCGCGGGCGCATCCGCTCCGCCAGGGGGACGGAGCCGTGGGCCGGACGCCCGGCGGGCTCCCTCCGGCGGCGCGACACCTCGCGGGGATCCGGTTCCCCGAACAGGGAGAGATCTTCGCTCATTCCGTCTCCGATCCGGAAAGGCGTGACTCCATGGCAGCCGCGGCTCACTCCACCCCGCCGAGGAACGACCGGGCCAGCAGGGACACCCCGAACCCCGCGAACACGGAAACCGCCGAGCTCCAGCTCCGCTCCTTCTGCACCTCGGGGATCAGGTTCGAGGCGGCCACGTACACCGTGACCCCCGCGCTGAGCGCCAGCCCGTGCGTGCGGAGTGGAGCCAGGTACTCGGTCAGCACGACCCCGGCCAGGGTCGACACCCCCAGGAACCCCACCGCGAGCAAGGCGTGGCGGCGGCTGTTCCCGCTGGCCAGCATGTTGGAGGCGACGGTGACCCCCTCCGGGATCTTGTGCAGGAGGATGGCGGCGAAGACCATGGCGCCGAGCGCCTGCCCGACCCCGAACCCGCTGGCGATGGCCACCCCGTCGAAGAAGGTGTGCAGGAGGAGCCCGAGGAGCGCGGCCACCCCCACCCAGGCACTCACCATCTCGTCCCGGTGGGTCTCCTCCCCGAAGTGGAAGTGCGGAGTCACGACGTGCTGCGTCAGGTGCACCAGGAGGTAGCCCAGCACCACGCTCATCGCCGCGCCGGGAGCCGCCTCCAGCGCGTGCGGGATCATCCCGAGGAAGGCCACCCCCAGCATGAACCCCGCCCCGAAGGCGATCAGGGGTCGCTGCGTGCTCCGCCCGCCCCGGGAGGCGGTGGTGACGACCAGGCCACCCACCAGGTTCGCCGCGGCGGCGGCGAGGGCGTACAGGAAGGCTGTGTTCACCGGCTCCGCTTCCAGGGAAAGCGCCAGGAGCGCCGAAACCACGGAAGGTGACGCCCGTTCCGGGGAGTGTCAACCGGAGCCGTCCCCCTCCAGCACCACGCACGCCCCCGCGGTCCCCTCGGTGTGGGTCAGCGTCAGGTGGATGCGACGCACCCCGCGCGCCCCCGCCCGCGCCGCCGCGGTGCCGTGCAGCCGGAGCGACGGGGCGCCCGAGGGTGCGGAGACCACCTCCACCTCCGTCCACCGCCCGCCCCGCCCCCACCCGGTGCCGAGCGCCTTGAAGAAGGCTTCCTTGGCGGCGAAGCGCGCGGCGAACGACTCCGCGGGGCTGCGCCCCCCGCGGCAGCGGGCCACCTCCCCCGGGGTGAAGAGCCGGTGCAGCGCGCGCTCTCCCCGACGCTCCAGCAGCTCCCGCACGCGGCCGATCTGGACGAGGTCCATCCCGATACCTACGATCATGGGGCGTTTCCGCGGGACGGGCGATGGGGGAGCTGGCGACGGGCCCCGGCACGCTCCTCGCAAGGGGGCGGCGCGGTACCGATCGGAACCGGAACAGGCGACGGAGGGGAGCGGTGCGCGTCCGAACCAGGGAAAAGCTGCAGCTTCTGGCCGTGGTGGGCGCCGGAATCGCCACGGGGATCCTGCTCGGCTGGATCCTGGTGCAGTTCCTGATCCTGCGCTGAGCGGGTCACCCCCCTGCCCCGATCACCCGCCGCGCCCCGCAGAAGATCCGCCTCAGCTCCCGCTCGTAGTTCAGCCGGCCCATCAGGTCGTTCCGCGCCACCCCGCCGTTCCCCAGCGAGGAGTGGACGATGCGGGAGCCCCCCGTGGACATCACCACGTGCGTGCACCGCCCCGGCTCCTCGGCGAAGAAGAGGAGGTCGCCCGGGAGCAGGTTGGAGAACGTCTCGTCCGGCTCCACCGGCTCCCCGGCGCGCGACTGCTGGTCGGAGTCGCGGGGGAGGGTGTGCCCGTGCAGCCGGTACAGCGCCTGCACGAAGCCGGAGCAGTCCACCCCCGCCTGTGTCACTCCCCCCCACAGGTACGGTACCCCCAGCCAGCGCGCCGACGTCGCCGTCAGGGCCTCCCCGCGCAGGGGGAAGCGGAGCGGGCGGTGCGCGGCGGAGACCATCTCCCCCACCGGCCTCCCCCGCCGTCCGTCCGGGAGACGGACCACGTGGTCGGCCTCGCGCACCACCCGCGCCCCCCACGGGAGCCGGGCGATCACCTCCCCCCCGTCTGAGAGCACCTCGGCGCCCAGGGAGATCCAGGCCTCCCCCTCCGTCCCCACCTCCCAGGCGCGGGCGTCCGACTCGTCCACCAGGGCGGTGTACCCCACGTGCATCCACCCGATGTACCCGTCGGGCGCCCGGCACTGGAGCCAGCGCCCCGACCGCCGCAGCACCAGCAGGTGGTTTCCCAGGACCGTCTGGGAGACCTGGGTCTCGTTGATCGCCGGACCGGCGAGCATCGGGGCGAGAGCGGCGGTGACCACCGCGTGCACCCGCTCCCCGGAGTCGCCCTCCGGGAGCCGGACCACCTCGTCGCGCACCGGCGGCCACCCGCCCAGGACGGCGATCCCCCGGTGCAGCGCCTCGGCCGCGGCGGGCTCGGAGGTGGCGCCGGCGAGGACCAGCGCCTCCCCCTCGGTGCGCACCTCCACCTCGAACACGGCAAGGCGTGGGTCCGGGGCGTGCTCCGCCCGCACCTCCCGGATGAAGTCGTGGAGGTGCTGCACCCGCGGACTCACGCGGCGCCTCCCCGCTCCAGCACCTCCACCACCCGCCTCACATCGGCCGCGTCGTTGTACAGGTGGGGGGAGACGCGGATGGCCCCCTCGCGGAGGACGCACACCACCCCGGCGTCCCGGAGCGCGGCGAAGGCGGCCTCGGGCGCGGGGGGACGGAAGCAGAAGATCCCGGACCGCCGTTCCGGCCGGGGGTCGCTGACGACCTCCACCTCCGGGTGCTCCCCCGTCCAGGCGTACAGGGGCTCCAGGATCTCCGCGAGGTGGGCCCGGATCCGCTCCACCCCCACCTCCATCAGCAGCTCGAGGGCGGCGGTGAACCCGGGGAGGTCCTGGAAGGGAGGGGTCCCCACCTCGAACTTGCGGGCCTCGTCGCAGAACCCGTACTGGTAGTCCAGGAGGCGGGACAGGTCGGTGCAGGCTCGCATGGAGCTCCACCCCACCACCCGGGGCTCCATCCGGGGGAGGAGCTCCCGGCGCACGTACGCGAACCCGGTGCCGAAGGGGGCGCAGAGCCACTTGTGCCCGCCCGTGGCGAGGACGTCGACCTCCGCCTCGCGCACGTCCAGGGGGAGCTGGCCCAGCGCCTGGATGGCATCCACCACGAAGAAGATCCCCCGCTCCCGGCAGAAGCGCCCCAGCTTCGGGAGGTCGCCCCGGAAGCCGGTAGCGAACTGCACCGCGGAGAGGGCGAAGATGGAGACGTCGCCCCGGTCGAGGCGCTCCAGGAGCCGGTCCTCGTCCGGGCGCCCCATCGGGTCGGCGGGGACGATCTCCAGCCGCGCCCGCGACGCCCCGCCCATCCACGGGTACACGTTGGCGGGGAACTCCCCGTCGCTGACGACCACCGTGGAGCCCGGGGGGACCGGGAGGCACTGCGCCGCCAGGTTGATCCCGTGGCTGGTGTTGGGCATCAGGGCGATCTCGTCTGCGTCCGCCCCCACCAGCCGCGCCGCCGCCTCCCGCGCGCGCCGCAGCGTCGGCTCGAAGTCGTCGTCCTCCAGCTCGTGGATCCGGGAGCGGCGCCGGTTGTACCCCTCCATCGCCGCACGGGCGCGCTCCGGGAGGGGGGTCACCGAGGCGGCGTTCAGGTAGGTGGTCTCCGCCAGCGCCGGGAACTCCCGCGCGCGGAGCGTCCGGACGTCAAACGGGGCGAGCGATGTGGTCTGCGCCATTCCAAGCGGGGCTGCTGCGAACGAACCGGGTGTGGAGGAAGGGGCTAGGATAACGCCCTCCCCCCGGGGCGACAACCCTCGGCGGCGCGCCGCGAGGGGCACGCCCCCGGTGGCCGCGGGGTATTCAGGGGTGGGACTCTCCGCATCCGACGTGCCCGGCGAACCGATGAAGATCACCGCGATCGAACCGCAGAAGCACAACCCCGACCGCGTCGACGTGCACGTGGACGGCGCCTTCCGCCTGACCCTGGGCGCGGAGGTGGCCTGGAGCGCGCGCCTGCACGTCGGCGACGAGGTATCGGAGGAGCAACTGGCGGAGCTGGAGCGCCGGGATCAGCTCTGGAGGGCGCGGGAGGCCGCTCTCAACCTCCTCTCCTTCCGCCCGCGCGCCGCACGGGAGCTGCGCCGCCGCCTGCGGGAAAGGGAGTTCCCGGAGGAGGTGGTGGAGGAGTGCCTGTCGGGGCTGGAGGACGCCAAGCTGGTGGACGACTCCGCCTTCGCGGCCACCTTCGTCCGCGACCGGGTGCGCTTCAGGCCCCGCGGCCGGCGGCGGCTCGCCCAGGAGCTGCGGGCGAAGGGGGTGGATGCGGACACCGCGCACGAGGCGATCGACGAGGTCTTCGAGGATGCCGAGGTGTCGGAGGTGGAGCTGGCCCGCGAGGCGGCGGCGAAGTGGTCGCCCAGGCCGGGAGAGGAGAGGCAGAAGGCCAGGCAGCGCTTCTACGCCTACCTGGCGCGCCGCGGGTTCGGCGGGGACGCCATCCGCGAGGTGATGGACGAGGTGTTCGGCGGGGGAGGCGGGGAGGACTACGGCTGAGCACGATCCCTCCGCGAGCGACGCAGGGGAGCACGCCCGGGCGAGCTGCTCAGCCGTTCTCCACTCCCGGCGGACTACTCCTCGCCGACCCGGCTGAGCTCGGGATTCTCTCCGCGCTCCAGCCATGCCCGCTCGAGCACGAGCAGCTCGCGCAGCGCTTCAGGTGCCAGCTCCGGGTGCTCGAACGACGCCACGAACTCCCGTATCGGTACGAGCTGCTCCGCTACGGTGCGGTCGAACTCCTCGATCAGGCGGCCCGCGTTCACTTCGACTTCCGGCAGCTCCACCGGCTCCGCCAGATACCCGGCCACCAGCGACTCGCGCAGAGCGGCGCTCTCGGTGCCGGGACGCTCGGGCAGCACGGCATCGATGATCGGGCCGAGGGCGTTCAACTGGTTCTCCAGTCCGTCGAGCTGCTCCAGCAGCGCGGCGTCCGCCGCCAGCGATTCCGGATCCAGTCCGATCCTGCCGATCCCGCCGGGGAGCTCGAGCCCTCCGATCCGGGGGAAGTCTCCGATACGCACCAGCGTGACCTCGGTGACCGTCTTGAAGGTGATGAGACCGCGCAGGATCGCGATCAACTCGTCGAGCACCGCCTCGATGCGCGCGGCGAGCGCCTGGATTTCGGCGAGCGTGCGTCTGGCCTCGTCGAGTCGCGCCTTCGCCTCGGCCACGCGCGCCAGGAGCTGGTCGAGGGCCGCGCGGATCTGGTCGATCCCCGGAATACGGTTCAGCAGACCATCCAGCAGCGCGCGAATACCCGTCGCCTCGAGAACCGCCTCGAAGAGCTGGTCCAGCCGGTCGAGGAGCCAGGTCAGACCATCGAGGATCAGCCTGAAGATGCGGCTCTGGCGGAGCCGTTCGATGGCCGCCTCCAGCGCGTCGAGCGCGGCCTGAAGAGGAGAGAACAGGTCGAGGATCTGCTTGATCCGCTGGAAGAAGGCGTCGAGCTGGCGAACCACCGCGTCGAGCGCCGCCAGCACGAGGTCCAGCGACCCCACGATCGTCCTGAGCGTGTCGGCGAGCTGATTGAGGCGCGTGCGCAACGCATCGAGGGCCGCTACCAGACCTCTCAGACGATTGAGCAGTTCCTGCCCCAGGATGCTTTCGAGGAATTCCTGCTGGCGCTCGAGAATGCGAGCCAGCGCTTCGGCGATCAGGAGCTTGGTTCGAATGGAGCGGAGCTGCGAGCGCAACGTGTCGATGATCGTCTTGATGTTCTGGACGGCCTCCTTGAGGTCACTCAGCTCCGGTTTCAGGCCATTCAGCAACCTGCGGAGCGGGAGGATCAACCGTTCGAGGGCGCGGATCGCCTGCCGGAGCGACGGGAGGATCAGCCGGAGTGGCGGGAAGGGGAGGAGCCCGAGCCGGCGCAGCCCCCGCCGCAGCGCGCTCAGCAACCTGTACAGGCCATCCACGATCGCGATCCACGCCTGCATGATCGTGATCAGGATCGAGATCCGGCGCAGTCGACTCGAGATGCGACGGAGCAGGCGCGCGACTTCGCCCAGCGGTGGACGCACACTGGCGATCACGGCAACGATTGCGCGGAAGACAGCCATTCACTCCTCCTGAACGGGGTGGAGTAGACAGCAGGACTTCTGTGTGGTGCGCTGTAGATCAGGATCCCGCCAGCACGGTTCTACTGGCGTCCACCTTCATCGAAGGTCCGCGGCAGAAAGCGCGAAGGGCCGCAATGCACGAACTTCTGTCGCGCCCGCGGGACCGCTCGCAGCCCAACCCCCGGCGAGCATATCACACCCCTCCCCCGGGGGCGCGCCGACCGCCTCCGCCGATCACCTGCCTCGATAGATGAGAATGCATGCTATGAATTACGCAGCGCGATGGAGAAAAAGGCAAGAGAATTCTCGATAGTAGTGCGCGCCCGTTACCGGGTCGTCATCGGCGCCACCGGCTCTTCGAGACCACCCCAGCAGCGCGAGGCGCTCACAGCGGCCCGAAGGCGTCCGGAATTATTTCGAATGGCCCGGATAGACCTTACCGGGTGGCCCCTCTCCGTTCCGGAGTGAGGCCCGGAGTTGTCCATGTCACAGATACGGAGCGGCGGCACTCGGCACCCCGACCGGCGTCGGCACCCGAGCCCGGCACTCCGGCGGTCTGACCGCCTGCCCGACGGTACGCGTGGCCTTCGACTAGGAGGCGCAGAGCCTCCTGGCGGTCTGCCGGCAGGGGGTCATCATCCGCGCCGACACCATCCCCGATGAGCTGCACAACACCCTGATCGTCCAGGTGCCCATCGGGGTTCGCGACGCCGAGGTTGACGGCACGGCGGCGCAGGTGCTGGAGATCGACATGGCCGCGGTCGACCTCACCCGGGTACGCTTCGAGGCAACGCAGAACTCCCTGCTCGAAGCCGCGATCGCCGTGACCGTCGTCGAGTTCCTGCAGAGCCGCCCCGCATCTGCTCTACTCTGTACAGCACCGCGGAGAGGCTGCTAGGCGGGCAGGACTGGCGCACCTCGCTGTCAGGAGGTATAATAAATGTGCTACCACAGTCCACGACCGAGAACCGGATATGGTCAAGGAAATCACGCTACGTCAGGCCGGCGGCTCCGTGACGGCTACGCTGCCCAAGGATATGATGGACCGGCTCCACGTAGGACCCGGAGACAAGATGTTCGCGATTGAAACGGAACGCGGGGTGCTGTTGACTCCCTATGATCCGAATTTCGACGCGGCAATGGAAGCGTTCGAGGAGGTACGACGGCAGTATCGGAACACCCTGCGCAAGCTGGCGGAGTGAGAGGTGCGCGAGCCGGTCTGGCTGACGCGGCTGATCCTCGACACCATTCACTCCGAGCTCCTCTCCGAGCATGGCGGGGCCGGTGGAATCCGGGCTGGCGGGGATGCCCTGATCGAATCCGCGCTTGCCCTCCCGCGGCACAGGTACGCCTACAACCCAGAGGCTGGTCTCGCAGACCTTGCGGCTGCGTACCTGTTCGGGCTCACGAAGAACCACGGGTACATCGACGGCAACAAGCGTGTAGGCTTTGCCTGCGCGGCGACGTTCCTGCTGCTGAACGGGGTGCGCCTGACTGCCTCCGAGCCAGAGGCTTACGATCTGGTGATCGGAGTTGCGGAGGACCGCTACACGGAAGATGAGGTCGCGGCTTGGATCCGCGCCCACACCGCTGCCCGCCGATGAACTCTCTGAACCGAAAGCCGCGTAGCACCGGATTCCCAGGTCCACAACGACACGCAGGTCAGCACGTACGCTGCCAGGCTTTCAGGCCGGCTTCCCCTGAGGCGACCGGTCGGCTTCCGGGCCAGCAGATGCTGCTGCGCCAGTCTCTCGCAGGAGTTCGGCCGCGTTACCTGGCGAACTCGGCGAGCTTGCGCAGGCGGAAGTTGGGATTGCTCTCGAAGGCGCCTTGCAGCCACCCGAGGTGGCCGGCCCCGAAGATGACCAGCACGCGGTCGTTCGGAGAGTCGACGAGCTGCGCGATGTTGCTGTAGATGCGCATGTTGCGCCGGAACCAATCGGATACCAGATCGGCACCGGCCCAGTCCCAATGCTCGCCGAGCTGCGCCTTCCGGTAGTAGAAGCCCACGTCCTCAGCGACACTCTCGTCGCTGTTCAGGTAGAGCAGTGTCTCGAGGACCGTGTGAGAAGCGAGGTATTCGTTCTGTGCCTTCACCTTGCGGCCGATCTCGTCCATCAGCGCGTTGAGCTCGTTCGACCGGCCACTCGCCCTGGCGTAGTTGACGAGGTGCTGGTACGGAAACTCGCCGTCAGCATCCACCGCGTACACGGTCTGGTGACCGAACTCCCTGGCGAGGCGGAAGCCTATCTGCTCGACCTCGTTGCGCGTGAGCTCGTGCCGGCCGGCCAGGTAGTCGGCGTAGCTCCGGGCAATGCGGCTGTCGCTGAAGTCGCGTTCGACTGCGATCTTCGTGGGCTGGAATCGCCTGAGAGCCGCGACGACCTGCGCGATCTCGGCCTGGCGCCGAGGTGCGAGCACATCGTCGGCCTGCGTGTTGAAGATGTCTCGTCCCGGGTTGGACATATGGTAGACACCGAGCACCAGCACCTCGGCGCGTCCGGGCGCGGCAGGTCTCTCCGCGGGCGACTGCTGCGCCCCGGTGGGAAGCGCGCCGATGGTCCAGAGAGTGAGAACAACGATGGCAGCCGTGGATCGCATCATCGAACCTCCGGATCAGGACTCGTGTGCAGACTACGGGGTCCCCAGTTAGATAGGCCATACCCCGCAAAGGTTGGTGGGGGAGTACGGCACCGTGGTTGGAGGGCAGTGGGGCTGCGTAACGACCGCGATTTCCGGTTTTCGGTGAGAAGCGATCTATGGCAGGGATCCGGCAGGACCGAGTGGTTGCGACGCCGCGGGGCTCCCGTGAATCACAACGAGCGTGCTTGCGGGGTTCACAGCGGTCCCACCCGCAGCGGAAGGCGACCCTCATGACTTGACCCCGGCCCCCCACCCCCGCACCTTGTCCGGAACACCTCCCGGAAGCAGCCCCACCCCGAGGCTCCCCCGTAACCCGAGCGGAGAGGCATGAAGAAGCTCGGTCTCGTGCTCCTCGGCCTCACCGTGCTCCTCGGCATGGGCACGGCGGCCGCCCTCGCGTACCTCCGCACCTCCGAGCCCGACCCCGCGCGCGGCGCCCCGCTCCCCGGACTGCGGGCCGAGGTCCAGGTGTGGCGCGACTCCCTGGGCGTCCCCCATGTCTGGGCGGACGACGAGCGAGACCTGTTCCGTGCCGTCGGCTACGTCCACGCTCAGGACCGCCTCTGGCAGATGGAGCTGTTCCGCCGGGTGGCCGACGGGCGGATGGCGGAGATCCTCGGCGAGGAGCTGGTGGACACCGACCGCTTCCTCCGCACCCTGGGGATGGGGCGCGCCGCGACGGAGAGCGAGAGGCTCCTGGACGCCGACAGCCGCGCGCTGATGCAGGCGTACGCCGACGGCGTCAACGCCTGGATCCGCACCCACCCCGGCGCCCTCCCGCCCGAGTTCGTGGTGCTGCGCTTCCGCCCCGAGCCCTGGACTGTCCGCAACTCCCTCTCCATCGCCAAGATCATGGCGTGGGACCTGGCCGAGTGGCAGCTCGGCCTCGACGTACAGGCCGCCGTCGACGCCGTGGGTCCCGAGCTGGCGCGCGACCTGTACCCGGCGTACCCGCAGTGGGGAGTGCGGATCGTGGGCGCCGACGCGGAGTGGAAGGGGAAGGGCTCCACCCGGCCCGCCGTCCCCCGGAGCGCCCCTGGGCTCGGCTCTCCGCCCGCCGCGCCCGCGCTGAGCCCCGTGGCCGGCGGCGTCCCCGTCCCCCGCATCCCCGCCGCGGCGGCGCGCCTCCTGGACGGCGTCTCCATCGCCCGGGCCTCCAACTCGTGGGTAGTCGGCGGGTCGCGCACCCGCTCGGGGAAGCCCATCCTGGCCAACGACATGCACCTGGCGCTCCGCGCCCCCTCGCTCTGGTACCTGGGCGCCATCCACGGGGGCGGGATCGACGCGGCGGGGATGATGCTCCCCGGGGTGCCGGTGGTGGTCGCCGGACACACGCGGCGGG
>DATAAL010000424.1:0-5056 GCA_036260145.1 Longimicrobiaceae bacterium
GTTTCGGTTTCTCCTCGTCCGGTTGGACCGTTCCCGAAAAGCCTCCAGGAGCCGCGTCTCGGTCCCATGAAGCTGTCTCGCCGCACCCTCGTCATCACGGCCGCCACGCTGGCGCTGGTCCTGGCCGCGTCCGCCGGCATCTACGCGCGCATCCGCACCGGGGCGGACGCCGACGGCGCCGGGGGCGAGCCGAAGGACGCACTCCCCGCGACCTCGGCCGCCGAGGGCTTCTCCACCGACGTGGCCATCCCGGTCGAGGGCGCGCCCGCCGTGCGCGACACGCTGGTGCTGGCGGTCAGCGCCGCGGGCCAGGCCGAGGGGTGGAAGAAGGCGGTGGTGGTGGCGCAGGTCACCGGCCGCATCGCCAGCCTCCCCGTGCGCGAGAACCAGGCGGTGGGGAGCGGCCAGCTCCTGGCGGCGCTCGACGCCGCCGAATACGGGCTGGCGGTGGAGGAGGCGGAGGCCGCGCTGCGGCAGGCGCAGGCCA
Organism: Longimicrobiaceae bacterium; assembly: GCA_036260145.1. GTDB lineage: Bacteria > Gemmatimonadota > Gemmatimonadetes > Longimicrobiales > Longimicrobiaceae > JAFAYN01. Next base: position 488 of record DATAAL010000424.1, read on the forward strand.
GCTACCGCGAGGGGATCCTGCTCAACGAGGAGATCCCCGACGAGCGGGTGCGGCGCGACCGCGAGGCGTTCGCGCGCTCCAAGAGCGGACTGGACGCCGCCGAGGTGCGGCTGCGCAAGGCGCGGCTCGACCTCTCCCGCACCCGGGTCGGCGCGCCGTTCGCCGGGCGGGTGGCCTCGCTCAAGGTGGTCCCCGGCCAGTGGGTGCGCGCCGGCGACGAGCTGATGACGATCGTGGCGCTCGACCCGATCAAGGTGGAGGTGCAGGTGCTGGAGAGCGAGGTGGGGCTCCTGGCGCCCGGCCGGCGCGCCCAGGTGCGCTTCGCCGCCTTCCCGCAGGCCTTCACCGGCACCGTGCAGACGATCAACCCGGTGGTGGAGAGCGGCACCCGCACCGCCCGCGTGACCGTGACCGTCCCCAACCCCGGCGGGCGCATCCTCCCCGGGATGTACGCCCGCGTCTCGCTCGAGGCGCAGCGCTTCGCCGACCGCGTGCTGGTCCCCCGCTCGGCGCTCCTGGAGCGCGACGGCCGCCCCATGCTCTTCGTGTTCGAGGGCGAGGGCGACCGGGGGCTGGCCAAGTGGCGCTACGTCACCCCCGGGCGGCAGAACGACTCGCTGGTGGAGATCCTCCCCAGCGAGGAGACCGACAGCGTGCGCCCCGGCGAGCGGGTGCTCACCGCCGGCCACCTCACCCTGATCCACGACGCGCGCGTCCGCCTGGTAGACGACGTGAAGGACGCGGGGGGACGGCCGCAGTGATGAACCCTCGCCGTTAGATGTCCCTTCCCCGCATCGCCATCGCGCGGCCCGTCGCGGTCGCCATGTTCTTCCTGGGCGTGGTCTTCCTGGGGGTGCTCTCCTTCCTGCGCCTCCCGATCGACCTCCTCCCCGACGTCGCCTACCCGCGGCTGGTGGTCTACACCGAGAACCCCAGCGCCGCCCCGGCCGAGGTGGAGCGCTTCGTCACCGAGCCGGTGGAGCAGGCGGTGAGCACCGTCCCCGGCGTGCAGCGGGTGGAGAGCGTCACCCGCGAGGGCTACAGCCTGGTGACGGCCCGCTTCGCGTGGGGCACCGACATGGACTTCGCCGCGCTCAACACGCGCGAGAAGCTCGACAACCTGCGCGACCAGCTCCCCGAGCTCGCCACCCGCCCCGTGGTGCTGCGCACCGACCCCCGCAGCGAGCCGATCATGGCGCTGGCGGTGGCGGGGCCGCGCGACCTGCCGCAGCTCAAGGAGCTCTCCGAGGCGGTGTTCAAGCGGCGGCTGGAGCAGATCGACGGGGTGGCGCTGGCCGCGGTGACGGGCGGGGTGGAGCGCGAGATCCACGTGGACGTGGACCCGCGCCGGCTGGAGGCGTTCGGGCTCACCATCGACGACGTGGCGACGGCGCTCGACCGCGCCAACGCCAGCGCACCCGGGGGGACCATCCGCCGCGGGCGCTACCGCTACTCGCTGCGCACCCTGGGGGAGTTCCAGAGCGTGGCGGAGATCGGGGAGGTCCCGGTGGCGAAGGCCGGGAGCGGCCCGTCCGAGGGGGGCGCGGAGGGGGGGCGGGGCGCCCGCGGGGAGATCCTCCTCCGGGACGTGGCGCGGGTCACGGACGGGTTCCGGGAGCGGGAGTCGGTGGCCCGCTACAACGGCGAGGAGGCGGTGGGGCTCCTGGTGTTCAAGGGCGCCGAGGCCAACACGGTGCGGGTGGCGGAGGAGGTGGAGCGGGTACTGGCGCAGCTACGCCGCGAGTACCCCGAAGTGCGGATCGAGGTGGCGATGAGCCAGGCCGGCTTCATCGCCGACGCGCTCGCCAACGTGGTGCAGGAGGTGGTCCTCGGCGGGATCCTGGCCTTCCTGGTCCTCTTCCTCTTCCTGCGGGAGGTGCGCTACCCCGTCGCGGTGGCGCTCGCCATCCCCATCTCCCTGATCGCCACCTTCGCCCTGCTGCAGGCAGCGGGGGTGTCGCTCAACATCATGAGCCTGGGGGGGCTGGCGCTCGGCGTCGGGATGCTGATGGACAACTCCATCGTGGTGCTGGAGAACATCTTCCGGCACCGGGAACGGGGGCTCCTCCCCGCCGCCGCCGCCGCGCTGGGCGCCCGGGAGGTGCAGCGGGCCATCACCGCCTCCACCCTGACCACCATCGCCGTCTTCGGACCGATCGTCTACGTGGAGGGGGTGGCCGGGGAGCTGCTGGGGGCGCTGGCGCTGGCCGTGGCCTTCTCCCTCCTAGCCAGCATCGGGGTCGCCATCACCCTCCTCCCCACCCTGGCCGCCCGCTGGGGGGAGCGGAGCGGGGAGCGAGGACCGGTCGCCCGGGCCTTCGGCCGGGTCTTCGGGCCGCCGCTCGATGCCTTCGACCGGGGCTTCGCCCGCTTCACCGCGGCGTACGAGCGGACCCTGGCGCTGGGGATGCGGCGGCGGGGGCGTGTCCTCGCCCTGGCCTTCCTCCTCCTGGCCGCCGGGGTCGCGGTGGGGCTCACCCTGGAGCGGAGCGTCCTCCCCGACGTGGACCAGGGCGCCTTCCGCGCCCGGCTGGAGCTCCCTCGCGGCACCCCGCTGGAGCGGACCGCGGAGGAGGCGGCGCGGCTGGAGCGCATCCTCCGCGCGGACCCGGCGGTGGAGGCGGTGTTCACCCGGGTGGGGCGGCAGGTGGCCATCGCGGGGATGGACGAGGCGGAGAGCGGCCCGCACACCGCCACCCTGGAGGTGCGGCTGCGGGAGGGGGCGAGCACGCGGCGGACGCGGGCGCGGCTCCGGCCGGGGCTGGCGGCGTTCCCCCCCGGGACGGGGGCGGTGGAGTCCGGGCAGGCCACCGCGCTCGGCAGGCTCCTGGGCGGGGGGGAGGCCGACCTGGCGGTGCGGGTGCGTGGGGAGGACCTGGACGCCGCGCTGGCCCACGCGCAGCGGGTGGAGGAGCGGCTCGCCCGGGTCACGGAGGTCACCAACGTGCGCCTGGGGACGGAGATGGGGCAGCCGGAGGTGCGGGTGGAGATCGACCGGGAGCGCGCGGCGCAGTACGGGATCGACCCGCGCCGGGTGGCGGAGACGGTGGAGGCGTACATGAAGGGGACCACAGCCACCGAGTTCGTGGAGTTCGACCGCAAGGTGCCCATCGTGGTCCGGCTCCCCGAGGCGGAGCGCCGCTCCCTGGCGACGCTGGAGACGCTGCGGGTGGACGGGGTCCCCCTGCGGGAGTTGGTGCGGGTGCGCACCGCCTCCGGCCCCTCCGAGATTCGGCGCGCCGACCAGAGCCGCGTGGTGGTGGTGCACGCGGACGTGGCGCGGGGCGGGACCGACGAGGCCGCCGCCGCCCTCCACTCGGCGCTGGCCCCCCTCCCGGCGCCGCACGGGCTGCGGGTGGAGATCGGGGGGGAGAACGAGGAGATGCGGAAGGGCTTCCGCGACCTCGGCTTCGCCTTCCTCCTGGCGGTGCTCCTGGTCTACATGCTCCTGGCCGCGGAGTTCGAGTCGCTCCTGCACCCCTTCATCATTCTCCTGGCCGTTCCGCTCGCGGCGGTGGGCGCCATGGTCGCGCTCTGGGTGGCCGGCGCGGGGATCAACACCATGAGCCTGATCGGGATAGTGATCCTGGTGGGGATCGTGGACAACGACGCCGTGGTCAAGGTGGACTTCATCAACCAGATGCGGCGCGAGGGGATGACCCGCCGGGACGCCATCTTCGCCGCGGGCCGCGCCCGGCTGCGCCCCATCGTGATGAACACCGTGACCGCCATGCTGGGGCTCCTCCCCATGGCGCTGGGGATCGGGCCGGGCGCCGAGCTGCAGGCCCCGCTGGCGATCGCCGTGTTCGGCGGGCTGCTGAGCGCCACCGGACTGACGCTGGTGGTGATCCCCGTGGCCTACGACGTCCTGGAGGAGGCCGGGGAGCGCATGCGTGCCTGGCTGGGGCGCGCCGCGCGGGAGGTCGCGGCGGAGCCGGCGCTGGGCGACTGAAGCATGTCCCTTCCATCCTGTTTCCACGAAGGAGCCGCATGATAGCAGTCGCCGGGGAGGCGCGCCTGCTGGCGGACGACGAGGGGGACCCGTAGGTGGAGGAGTCCTGAAAACCCGGCGACGCGTAGCCCAGGTGGTCGGTGTTCGACCGGGAGGGGCGCTGGCTCGGCACCGTGCGCACAACCGCCGGCCTAGCAGGGTGCTGAAAATCGGGTCCGAAGCGATGGCTCCTTCGCGGACGAGCCGAGGTTCGGCTCTCGGGGAGCCGTGCAGACATCGGGGAGGGCAGATTGAGCTGCCCCGGCGAGCGTTTGCACCCGCTCGCGGGCACCTCCGGGTGGCTTTTCGCCGCTCATGGACACACTCCGGCCACGATGAGGGTGTGCAATCTCACCAGATTGTACGCCGCGCTGGTGAAGGCGAAGACCCAGCTCACCAGGGCGGTGCCCCGATGGCGCAGCTTCCGGAGAAGACCCACGGTCTTGCTCCAGCCGAAGTTCTCCTCGACGAGCTTGCGCCGCTTCTGGCTCTCGGCGTAGCCGGCGTGCCGCGTGGTGCGCCCTCCGACGTTGCTGCGCCGTCCGCTGGTGTTCTGCGCCACGTGCGGAGTAAAGCCC
>DATAAL010000425.1:0-4819 GCA_036260145.1 Longimicrobiaceae bacterium
GCCCGTCGGTCGACGCGATGCCGGCGCGCTCATCGGTCCACCATCGCCTGGTGGGCCGGGGCGTAGCGAGGCCCGGAGATCTTCTCCGGCGCCAGCGCCGCGTCCAGCTCTGCCATCTCCTCGCCCGTGAGCTGCACGTCCGCCGCCGCGACGTTCTCCTCCAGGTACCTGCGGCGCTTGGTCCCCGGGATCGGCACGACGTCCGGGCCCCTGTGCAGCAGCCAGGCGAGCGCGACCTGCCCCGGCGTCGTGCCCTTCCGGGCGGCCAGGTCGCGCACCGCGCCCGCCGCGCGCACGTTGGCGTCGAAGTTCTCCCCCTGGTAGCGCGGGTCGCCGCGGCGGAAGTCGCCCTCCGGGTACTCCTCGGCGCGCTTCACCGCCCCGGTGAGGAAGCCTCGGCCCAGGGGGCTGAAGGGAACGAGCCCGATCCCCAGCTCGCGCAGCAGCGGGATGATGCGCGGCTCCAGGTTGCGCTCCCAGAGCGAGTACTCGCTCTGCAGCGCCGAGATGGGGTGCACGGCGTACGCGCGGCGGATGGTCTGCTCGCCGGCCTCGGAGAGACCCAGGAAACGTACCTTCCCCTCGCGCACCAGGTCGGCCATGGTGCCGACCACGTCCTCGATGGGCACGGCGGGGTCCACGCGGTGCTGGTACAGCAGGTCGATGCGGTCCGTCCGCAGCCGGCGGAGCGAGCCCTCGACGGCCTCGCGGACATGCTCCGGCCGGCTGTCGAGCCCCGCGATGGCGCCGTTCTCGATCCGGAAGCCGAACTTGGTCGCGATGGTCACGCGGTCGCGCGCGGTGCCCCCGAGCTGGCCGAGCGCGCGGGCCAGCAGCTCCTCGTTCGCGTAGGGGCCGTAGACCTCGGCGGTGTCGAGGAAGGTGCATCCCAGCTCAACCGCGCGGTGGATGGTGGCGATGGACTCGCGCTCGTCGCGCTCCCCGGGGGCGCCGTACGCGTGGCTCATCCCCATCAGCCCGAGGCCGATGGCCGGGACCGTGAGGCCCTGCGTGCCGAGAGTGCGTGTGGTCAGCATGATGCGTTTACATCTCGGGTGATGCCCGTGGCCGCGGTGGACAGGCCCCGGGTGGCGCGGCAAGCCTCGCGCCGCGCCGGCCCGGCGGACAGGAACGGCGCCGATCGAGGGACCAGGGCCGTGGTCGGGCGCTCGCTGCGGACCGGCGCGGGCTTATGACCCGGCCGCGGGGAGGGTGGCGAGGTAGTTGAGCCCCGTGATGTTGAGGAAGAAGACGTAGGCGCCGCCTCGCTTTTCGAGCCGTCCTTTGCACGATCAGGCAACAGGATACCTGTCCATACTACCTGGAGCAATCTTTTTGAGGGCGTTACCGCAGGACGGGGCAGGTGCCCGACACGCAGGACGAACGGCTCCCGCTCAAGGGGTGATCCCGAACGGCACGATCCTTGAACGGAAGGATGCTGCGGCCGCCGCACAAGCGGTTGCGAAAAAACGAGATAATGGCAACGCGACGGGGCGTCCATTGGGGCGCCCCATTGCATTTTCCAGGAGGTGGGTCATGCGGGCGCTTCGCACGGCGGCTGCCGTCCTCTTCGTCGCACTCTCCGCGGCCTGCGCACCGGCCGCGACCAGCAGCTCCTTCGCGTCCGGGCCGGCCGACGAGCCCGCTCCCGCCCCCGCGCGCCGGGAGCACGCCACGGTGCGGGTGACCAACAACAACTGGTCCAACATGACCGTGTACGTGGTGCGGGGGACCTCCCGGTTCCGCCTGGGGATGGTGACCAGTATGACCACCGCCGTCTTCCGCCTCCCGATGGTGCACCTGGCGGGCGCGAGCGGAGTCCGGCTCCTGGCCGACCCCATCGGCTCCACCCAGACGTACCTGACCCCGGTGCTGTACGTCAGCGGGGGAGAGCGCGTGGACTTCGAGATCCAGAACCACCTCCCCATCTCCAGCGTGAGCGTCTGGGGACAGTGACCGTCCCCCCTCGCGCGGCTTGTCCCCCCCGCGCGATCCTGTACCTTTCGGGGTCCTCCGCCCGGCCGGGTGGAGGGCCCCGAAACACAGGATGGACTGTCCGGTGCCCACGCTGGAAGCCCTGATCCGCAGCCTCCCCGAGCGTCCCGACCCGGCGGAGCTCCTGGCCGGCTTCATCCCGCCCCCGCGTTTCGCCGGCAAGCGGTTCGACGACTACGTCCCCGATCCCCGGTACCCGTCCCAGCGCGCGGCGCTGGAGCGCCTCCGCGGGGTCGCCGAGGAGCTGCGGGAGGGCTCGCTGGAAGGGTGGATGCGCCGCTTCCGGCGGACGCTGGGCGCCGCGCCGCGCGGGACCGGGGTGTATCTGGACGGTGGGTTCGGGGTGGGGAAGACGCACCTCCTGGCCGCGCTCTGGAACGCCGCCCCCGGGCCCAAGGCCTACCTGAGCTTCGACGAGCTGGTCTACGCCATCGGCCTGCTGGGCGTGGAACCTACCCGCGAGGCGTTCCGTGGACAGCGGCTGGTGGCGGTGGACGAGTGGGAGCTGGACGACCCCGGGAACCTCAAGCTGGCGCTCGCCTTCCTGCGCGGCGCGCTGGAGGACGGGATCCGGGTGGCTACCACCTCCAACACTGTCCCCGACGAGCTGGGTCGCGGCCGCTTCTCGCAGAAGGACTTCGCCGCCGAGATCGAGGAGCTGGCCTCCGCCTTCGAGACCCTCCGCGTCCAGGGCGAGGACTTCAGCCACCGCCACTTCGAGACCGATCCCGGGCGGGAGCACTTCCTGGATCCCGCGGCGCTGCTCCGGGAGGCCCGCGCCGCGGGCGAGGGGGCGCTGCACGCGCGCTTCGGCGAGCTGCTGGGCGCGCTGCGGGAGGTGCACCCCATCCGCTACCCCGCGCTGGCCGGGCGGATCGGGGCGCTGTTCGTGGAGGAGGTGGAGGTGGTCCCCTCGCTCCCCGACGGGCTCCGGTGGGTGCACTTCGTCGACAAGGTGTATGACGGCGCCGTGCCGTTCGCGGCCAGCTCGGAGGTGGCGCTGGGGTCGCTGTTCCCGGCGGAGTTCCTGCGCGGCGCCTACGGGAAGAAGTTCTCGCGCTGCCTATCGCGGATGGAGGAGCTCCTGGGCGAGTGGGGGGAGCGGCGGGCTTCGTAACTGCTTCGTTGAACTGAGGGTCTGGGCGTGCCCCCCGCTGGCGCGGGGGCCGGGCTGCGGCTCTCACGGAGTCGAGCCCGCGCCAGTGCCTCTGAACTGCGAGGCCGCGGGGTCTCGCCCCTGCGGGTCGTCATTCCTCACTGCGCACTGCACCAACGACGAAGCTCCCACCCAGCTTTGCCGGGCGGGGGCTTCGCCTCTGCCGGTCCTTTTCCTACCCGCTCTTCGCGGCGGTCTTGCTGCCGCCGGACTTCTTCGCCGTGCCCTTGCTGGCGGTGGACTTCCTGGCCGTGGAGCCGGCGCTCTTCTTCGCGGTCGGCTTCTTCGTCGCCGACTTCTTCGTGGCGCCCGCGGACTCCTCGGCCTGGCTCGCCGCCACCGCGCGGCCCACCGCCTTCAGCGTCTTCGCGGCGCTCCGTTCGATGAACTTCGCCATCGCCTCTTCCTCCGCCAGGTTCTCCCGGAGAAGGCCGGCGCACTCCTGCTGGCCCAGCGACATCGCCAGTACGATGGCCGAGCGGTACGCCGCGATCTCGTAGTGCTCCACCCGGAGACCGGAGCCCAGGTCGAACGCCTCCAGGATCTCCTTGGACGGCTCCTCCTCGGACACGAACGAGTCGTGCTCCTCAACGAGCCCGAGGGCGGCCTCGCACTTCTCGGCCTTGGGCCTCTCGCCCATGGCCCGGAACGCCTCCTCGAGGCGCCTGATCTGTCCCTCGGTCTCGGTGGCGTGGGCCTCCAGGCGCTCGCGCATCACCGGATCGGAGGTCTCCTTCGCCATCTTCCGTGTCCCCTTGAGGAACGTCCTCTCGGCGAAGAGGAGATCACCCAGCTCGTGCTTCAAGAGCGCCTTCAGTTCGGTCACAGGCATTCCGGTCTCCTGGTGGGTGCGGAGTGGGTGTGGGCTACATCGTGCGCCGGCGCCCGACCATCATGCGGTACAGGAAGAGGAGGACCAGGGCGCCGACGATCGACCCGATCAGCCCCACCATCCGGTCCCCGTCTCCCATCCCCAGCATGTTGGCCAGGAAGCCGCCCACGAACGATCCCGCGATCCCCAGCAGGATGGTCACGATGATCCCGCCGGGATCGCGACCCGGCATGATGGAAACCGACCTGCTGGCCATCAACGACGAGCTGTGGGTGCCGAGCGCGGAGCTGGAGCTCCGCGCGTCGCGCTCCGGAGGCCCGGGGGGACAACACGTCAACACCTCCTCCACCCGGGTGGAGCTCACCTGGAACGTCGCTGCCTCCCCGTCCCTCACGGAGGCGCAGCGCGCCCGGATCCTGGAGAAGCTCGCCAACCGCATCGACAGCGGGGGCGTGCTCCGCCTGACGGCGAGCGAGCACCGCAGCCAGCACCAGAACCGCGAGGCGGTGGTGGAGCGCCTGGCCATCCTGGTCCGCGAGGCGCTCCACGTCCCCAAGCCCCGCAGGAAGACCCGCCCCACGCGCGCCTCCCGGGAGCTGCGCCTCCAGGGGAAGAAGCGCCGCTCCGAGGTCAAACGGCTGCGCGGCCCCGTCCGCGGCGACGAGTAGCCGCTCCCCGCGAAATCCCCGTAGCAGCGCCGATCTCGGCATCCGTCTTGCACTTGCCCGGGGCGGCGGCCCGAAGGAGGTCGCGCTGCGTCGGTTCACTCAAGACTGCCGAGGGACGTATGAACTTGCTCTGGATGCTCATCATCGGCCTGATCGCCGGCGCGATCG
>DATAAL010000426.1:0-6351 GCA_036260145.1 Longimicrobiaceae bacterium
GGGCGGCGCGGCGGCCGGGGCCGCCGCGCCCGCGACCACGGGGCCGAGGAGGCCCGCCACCTCCGGTCCGGCGGCCCGGAGCGGCGCCCGACGGACGCACAAGGTGGTGCGCGGCGACACCCTGTACGGGATCGCGCGGAAGTACGGAGTGCGCCCGGCGGAGATCCGCGCCGCCAACAAGATGGACACGGACACCGTCGAGATCGGCCAGACGCTGGTGATCCCGGGCGGAAGCTAAAAGAAAGCGGGAGCGCGAAGGCGCGCTCCCCGCTCGCGGAAGCTCGGCGCCCTCTCCCGGAACCGGGAGAGGGCTTTCTGCTGGTGCGCGGCCCGCCACCCGCCCGCGGACCGAGCCTCAGGCGAGAGGCAGCCCCGACGTGGCCCGGGTGTGCTCGTCGTGCAGCGCCAGCAGGGGCGAGACCTCCGGGTGGTCCGCGCCGCTCCCGATCTCCTCCAGCAGGTGGCAGCTCGCGTACCTCGCCGACGCCCGGTCGTAGCGCGCCTCCCACTCCCGGATCTCCCGCTCCTCCTCCGGTTCCTCGTACGGGAAGCGCACCGGTGGGTTCTCCACTCCGATGCGCCAGGGCTTCGGGGTGAGGCGTGCCCGGAAGCTCTTCTGCGCGCTGCACAGCCGGATGTACTGGGGATCCGCTCCGAGCGCAGTCATCGCCGCCTGCGCCTCGGGGTCCGCGGGCGCGAAGAGGGCGTGGGTGACCAGGTAGCGCAACCCGGAGTGCGTGCGGTACACCCGCACCCGCCAGTCATGGCGGCCGGCGATCCAGCGGTGGAGCCGCTCCAGCGCCGCGGATGCCGGGTCCGCCGGCGCGGTGGGGGTCGCCGGGCCGATGATCCCCTCCAGGAGAGACCGCACCCCGGCTGGCAGGGCGTCCGCCGCGGACCTGCCGAGCACCCCCTCCAGCAGCTTCCAGAGTGGGGAGGGAGACCCGTTCCCCTGCGCCGGTGGAACGTCCACGTCGATGAAGAACACGCGGGCAGCGTTCAGCACCAGCGCGCCGTAGGAGTTGCGGGTGATGGCCGCGTCCGGTCCGTCCCCTCCCGGCGCGGCGCCGATCTCGCGCACGACCTCCTCCCGCAGCGGACGGTCCCCGTACGAGTATCGCTCCGGGAACCCCTCGCCGCGTCGGATCCGGTCCGCCATCCGCTCCACGGCCTCGTTCGCCAGGGCCCGGGCCTCCTCCATCCCGGTCCGCGAGCCGCGCCAGACGTGGAACCGGATGAGCTTCCCGGACGGGGACAGCACCTCGGACTCGGCACGGGACCAGTAGCGGGGGATCAGCATGGGCACTCCGAGGTTAGATGGGTGGGACTGCCTGCAACGGGAACGATGGCCGCCGGGAAGAAGTGGTAGCCACGGCGAGGCGCGGAGCTACGGGAGTGCATCTATCTGGAGGCCTGCCGCAGCCGGTCGCGCTCCTTCACGAAGTCCGTCACCTCCACACTGATGCTCAGCACGCCGGCGACCCTCCCGTCCGTTTCGAAGAACGGCTGGTAGGTCACGTTGAAGACTCCCTCGTACATCTCTCCATTGCCGTACCTGTCGTAACGGACCGGTACCTCCTTCCCCTCGAAGGGCTCGCCCGTCTGGTACACCCGGTCCAGGATCTCGATGAAGCCCTGGTTCTCGATTTCCGGGAGGGCGTTGCGAACGGTGCGGCCCTCCAGGTCCCGGTCCCCCAGGAGCTGCCGCGCCATCGGGTTCATCAGCTCGATCCGGTGCTCCGGGCCGCGCAGGATGGCGATCGCGATGGGTGCGGGGTCGAGCACCTCGCGGAGGGCGGTGCGCATGGCCTCCGTACGCCGCATCCGGGTGACGTCGGTCACATCCCGGATGACCAGGATCAGATCGTCCGCCGAGTGGATCGCGTCCACCTCGTGCCAGGCGTACATGGGCGGGTGGAAGATCTTCAGCCGGCGATGTCCCCTGGAGGCGGCGGCATCGCGGAGCCCTTTCTCGGCCGGCGTGCCGACCAGGTACGGGAACACCTCCCACCAGGAGCGGCCGAGCAGCGTCTGCTGTTGCTGCCGGAGCAAGAGCTCCCCACCGCGGTTCACGTAGGTGAAGCGCCATTCGGCGTCCAGCGAGAGCACGCCGTCGGAGACCGCCTCGAGAGCCAGGTAGGGATCCATGTCTCCTCCCGGAGCGTAAGGGGAGTACAAGCCCGGCACACGGTGGAAGAGCACCCGGAGCTCGGCTGTCGGGAAGAAATGATAGCCACATCTCTCCGTGAAAACAGCCGGTCCGCCTCGTCCGGACCACGGTTTTCTTGCCTGCGGGGCGCGCCACGGGTATCGTGCCTTCACCTGGAAGGTGTGCACCTCGGAACCGTCGGAGGGAAGCATGCGTATCGGCATCATCGACCTACTCGGCAAGGAGCCGCCCCGCAACGGCTACTCGCGCCTCATGCGTGCCAACAATACGAGCATCATGCCGCAGGTGGTAGGCGTCTGGTGCGAGGAGGAGGGGCACGAGGTGCACATGGCCTATTACTCCGGGCCCGAGCTGCTCGCGGGCGGGCTCCCCGAGGATCTCGACCTCGTCTTCATCAACGCCTTCTCCCAGGCCGCCCTCCTCGCCTACGCCTTCAGCGGCTACTACCGGCACCGGGGGGTGCCGACGGTGCTGGGAGGGCCGCACGCGCGCTCATATCCGGAAGACGCCCGGCAGTACTTCGACTACGTGGTCGGCTTCTGCGACCGGGAGGTGCTCCGGGAGATCCTGCTCGACGCCGCGCCGCACCGGCCGGAGGGCCTCTACCTCTCCGCCCAGCGGCAGCCGGCTTCCCTCCCGGGGCTGCGTCAGCGGTGGAAGTTCCTGGCCCCGTCCATGGAGAAGGCCAAGGTCCTGAAGCTGGTGCCGCTGCTCGGGAGCCTGGGCTGTCCGTACAAGTGCAGCTTCTGCATCGACGCGGTGGTCCCCTACCAGCCGCTGGAGTTCGAGGGGCTCAAGGACGACCTGCGCTTCTTCCAGGAGCTGAAGCTCCCGCGCTCGGTGGCGGTCTGGCACGACCCCAACTTCGGGATCCGCTTCGACGAGTACCTCGACGCCATCGAGGAGGTGGTCCCGCCGGGGCGCGTCACCTTCGTCGCCGAGACCTCACTGTCGCTCCTCAAGGAAGAGAACCTGAAGCGGCTCCGGCGCAACGGGTTCAAGGCCATCGCCCCCGGGATCGAGTCGTGGTTCGACATCGGCGACAAGTCGAGGATGCGCTCCGTGCGCGGCAGGGAGAAGGTCGAGGCCGTGGCGGAGCAGGCCAACCTGGTGAACCGCTACGTCCCCTACACCCAGTGCAACCTGATCTTCGGGCTGGACGCGGACGAGGGTCCCGAGCCGTTCGAGTTGACCAAGCGGTTCATCGACCTGGCGCCGGGAGTGTACCCCCACTTCGCGGTGCTGTCGGCCTTCGGGCGCAACGCCGTCCTGAACCTCGACTACCAGCGGGACGGGCGGGTGGTCCCGGTGCCGTTCCACTTCCTGGACCTGGTGCAGGCGATGAACGTCCGGCCCAGGAACTACACCTGGACGGAGTTCTACGACCACGTCATCGACGTCTTCGACTACTCCTTCTCGCCCCGGGCGCTCACCCGCAGGCTCCTGACGAACCGGCGCTCCTACATCGCCCTGGAGCAGTTCTTCCGCGGCGTGTCGTCGGAGCGGAACAACCGGCTGGCGTACCACCGGAAGATGCGCCGCTGGATGGAGGAGCCGCAGTTCCGGGCCTTCTTCGAGGGGGAGACCCGCGAGATCCCGCAGGTCCTGACCGACCAGATCCGCCAGCACCTGGGGCCGCTCTGGGAGTGGCTCCCCAAGGGGGCGCTCCACTACGACCCGAACGCCTATCTCCACTCCGGCGCCGCGCACCCGCTCCCGGTCCTGACCGCATAGCCTGGCTCGCTCTCGGGAATCGGCTGAACTGCTCCCTGGGAGGCTCACGGATCCGGTGGCGGCCAGTGATGGTGGAGGTACCCGGCGAGCCGGTCCCCGGGCGCGTAGACCTCCAGCCGGTGCCGGATCCCCAGCCTGGCGAGCGCGCCGGAAAGGCGCTCCGCGCCCTCTGACAGCGCCGCCAGCGCCCCGGCCGAGTCGTGCACCAGATACTCCTCCGGGCCCACCCGCTCCAGCGCACAGTCGTCCCCGCCGCCGATCCGGATGCGCAGGTAGGTGCCGCCCGCGTAGTGCGAGGACTCGCGCAGCTCCACTTTCACGCCCTCGGCCGTGAGCGCGGCGGCGAGTTCGGACGGGTCCAGCTCCGTGCGCAGCTGGCCGAAGAGCTGCGCCTCGTCGGGGAAGGCGTCCATGGCGCGCAGGACCGTCTACGGGGAGCCGGGGGGAGGATCCGGGTCCATGGCGGCCAGGTGGGGGGAGAAGCCCCGCTCCTCCAGCGAGCGCTCCGCCTGCCGCGGGAAGACGCGGCGGGTTATCTGCGGCGCGTACTGCAGTCCGGCCGTCCCCAGCAGCGACAGCGCCAGCACCAGCAGGGCGATCAGCGCCCCCAGCTCCGCCAGCCCCGCCGAGACGGCGATCCCGGCCAGGATGATGGAGAACTCCCCCCGCGCGATGAGGGTGAGCCCCAGCGACAGGGCGCCCCTCCGGCTCAGCCCGCTCCTCCGCCCGGCCACCCACCCCCCCGCCACCTTCGCCGCCACCGCAAGCACCGTGAGCCCGAGCGCGGGGAGCCACACCGAGCCGAAGGTGCGGGGGTCGATCGACAGCCCGAAGCCGAAGAAGAAGGTGGCGGCGAAGACCCCCTGCAGCGGGGCGAAGAGGCGCTCCGCCCGCTCCCGGTGCCGCGTCTCCGCCAGGGCGAGCCCCGCCAGGAACGCCCCGATGGCCTCCGAGAGCCCCGCCGTGAGCGCCCCCCAGGAGAGCAGGAGCACCACCGCCCCGGCCAGGAGGAGGAAGAGGTCGTCGCTGTCGATGTCGAAGAGGCGGTCCAGCACCGGACGCGCCCGGAGCGCCACCAGCACCACCACCCCGAAGAAGATCAGCGCCTTCGCCACCCCCCACGCCGCGCTCGCCAGGCTCGGATCGTCCACGAGCACCGCGCCCGATAGGAGGGCGAGGAAGAGTGCGATGAAGATGTCCTCGAACACCAGGACCCCCAGCGCCACCTCCGTCTCCGGGTCCGCCGCACGGCGCAGCTCGATCACGCTCTTGGCGATGATCGCGCTGGAGGAAACGTAGAACGCCCCCGCGAAGAGGAGCGCCCCGGCCCACCCGTAGCCCAGGAGGAGACCCCCCGCGAGACCGGCGGGAAAGGAGAAGAGCAGGTCGATGCTTCCCGACCGGGTGATCTGGCGGCGGTTGCGCAGCAGGGTGCCGAGCGAGAACTCCAGCCCCATGGAGAAGAGAAGGAGCACCACACCCACCGTGGCGATCGAATCTACCAGGTGAGGGTCGAAGTGCTCGGGACGGAGCGCCACCCCGAGCAGGATGAAGGCGGGGATCACCGACTGCCGGACCCGTAGGAAGAGCAGGCCGGCCAGCGCCAGCGCCCCCAGCACGACGCCCGCACCGAGCAGGAACTGTCCGTGCACCGTCTACCCCCCGCTCGGAGATCCCTTGCACACGCTCGCGAACCGGGACACCTGGTCGCGGTCGCCGACCACCATCAGCGTGTCTCCCGCCTCGATCCGGTCTCCCGGCTGCGGGTTGGGCTGGGCCCTCCCCCCGCGCAGGATGGCGATGATGCTCGCCCCCGTGAGCTGGCGGATGGCTGCCCCCTCGATGGTCTTCCCGGCCAGGGGGGAGCCGGAGTCCACCTTCAGCCACTCGATGGAGAGCTGGTCCAGCACCATGTCCATGGACTCCGCCAGGGGGGGCTGGAAGTACGCCCCCCCCAGGATGGCCCCCAGCTTCCGGGCCTCCTGGTCCTGCAGCCGGATGGCGAAGAAGGGGTAGTCCTCGTCGGGCTTGAAGTGGTAGATCTCGCGGTGCCCCGTGTTGTGGATGATGATGGTCATCCGCTCGCCGTCGTTGGTCCTGACGGCGAACTTCTTACCGACTCCGGGGAGGTCGTGCTCGCGTACGTCCATTTCGGCTCGGGGAGGAGGTGATTGCCGGGAACCCGCAGCGGTCCTGAAGGAATCGGGCCACCCGGTCCGGTCCCCGGGCGGGGGCGGATCTCCGCCGGAGGCGGGAGTCGCGGGACCGTGCCTTGCAGTACCGGGGCCGGCACGGAGGTCGGATGAAACCTTAACCGGAAGTGACCGTCATGGAGGAGAGCGTCGGTCCACGCGCGGAGGTGCTCCGCGCCCGGGACTTCATCGGCTGGGAGGTGTGGGACGCGAAGGGAGAAAAGGTCGGCACCGTCGGTGACCTGCTGATCGACC
>DATAAL010000427.1:0-5600 GCA_036260145.1 Longimicrobiaceae bacterium
CATCGGCGACGCGCACGTCTTCAACCTGCTGGCCGGCTACACCCGGCAGAGCAACGAGACGGTGCGCAACAACGTCTCGGGGAGCGACTTCGTCACCGACGCCACGGGCTACGACGACATCTCCGCCGCCCGGGTGCGCGGCGCCCCCACCTCCGACCGCCAGCGCTGGACGCTGGAGTCGTGGCTGGGTAGGCTCAACTACACCCTCCTCGACCGCTACCTGCTCACTGTCACCGGGCGCCGTGACGGCTCGTCCCGCTTCGGACGGGGGAGCAAGTGGGGCTTCTTCCCCTCGGCGGCGCTGGGGTGGCGCGTCTCGGATGAGCCCTTCCTGCGCGGCTTCACCCCGCTGGACGAGCTGAAGCTGCGCGCCTCGTACGGGGTGGCGGGGAACCCGGGGATCCGCCCGTACCAGTCGCTGGCGCGCCTGGTGGGCACCCCCTACAGCTTCGGCGGCAACTTTGTCACCGGCTACTTCCCGATCGGCGTCGCCAACGACGAGCTGACCTGGGAGTCCACCACCCAGGCGGACCTGGGCGTGGACCTGGCGATGTTCGGCCGGGCCAGCCTCACCTTCGACTGGTACGACAAGCGGACCGAGGACCTGCTGCTGACGGTGGACCTGCCCTCGGAGTCCGGCTTCGCCCGGGCGCTGGTCAACGCCGGCTCGGTGCAGAACCGCGGCGTGGAGCTGTCGCTGAACGTGGACGTCCTGGACGGCGACCGCGACTCCGGCCGCCCGCGCTGGAGCACCGGCTTCACCTTCGCGCGCAACCGCAACCGGGTGACGGACCTGGGCGAGGACACGGAGATCCGGGCCTCCACCATCAGCGACGACTTCAAGCTCGGCGGCACGGTGGTGCGCGTCGGCCAGCCGATCGGCGTGTTCGTGGGCTACAGGACCGCGGGGATCGTCCGCGACTCGGCGCACGCCCGGTCGCTCTCCCGGGTCGTCAACCGGGTCACCAACCAGCCGTACCGCCCGGGCGACGTGGTCTTCGTGGACGTGGACGGCAACGACACCATCAACGTGGCGGACCGCGCGGTGATCGGGAGCCCGCACCCCGACTTCACGCTGGGGTGGCAGAACTCCGTCTCCTGGCGCGGCTTCGAGCTGACCGGGCTGCTGCAGGGCTCCTTCGGCAACGAGATCCTCAACCTCAACCTCTGGCGGCTCACCGGCGGCGACCTGGCCACCAACGTCCTCCGCGCGCGCTTCGAGGACCGCTGGACTCCGCAGAACCCGGACGCCCGGTATCCGCGCTTCGGGGTGAACACCGTGGGTGCGGGGACCACCGACTACAACAACCTGATCCTGGAGGACGGCTCGTACCTGCGCCTGAAGACGCTCTCGCTCTCGTACGAGGTGCCCCCGGCGTGGATCAGCCGGCGCGGCTTCAGCCGGGCGCGCGTCTACGTGACGGGGAGCAACCTGGTCACCTGGACCGACTACAGCGGCTTCGATCCGGAGGTGAGCAGCTTCGGGGTCGGCAACCTGAACCGCGGCATCGACATCGGCGCCTATCCCTCGGCGCGGTCGGTGATCCTCGGCGTGAACTTCGCCTACTGAGCCCCGGGGGAGACCATGAAGAAGACCCTTCTCGCCCTCGCGCTGCTCGGCCCGGCCGCGGGGCTCGCCGCCTGCGACGACGGCTACCTGACGGAGGTGCCGTACGCCTTCGTCTCCCCGGAGAACCTGTACACCACCGCGGATGGCGCCCTCGCCGCGCTGAGCGGCGCCTACGCCGCGTTCCAGGCCGACGTGGACGACCTGGGGATCGACGACACCGAGTACTACGGGCGCCACTACTGGATGCTGGTGGAGTACCCCACCGAGGTGATGACGCTGCGCCTGGGTGCTACCAACGAGCGGACCATGCCGGACATCTACCGGGTGGACCCCTCGCACAACTACATCATCGGGGTGTGGCAGTCTGCCTTCCACGCGGTGAACCGCGCCAGCTCGGTGATCGACAACGCCCCCAAGGTCCCCAGCATGGACCCGGCGCTCCAGGCCCGCGTGATCGCGGAGGCGAAGTTCCTGCGGGCCTACCACTACTTCAACCTGGTCCGCCTCTTCGGCGACGTGCCGCTCTTCCTGCAGGAGACCAAGTCGCTGGCGGACATCCGCAAGCCGCGCTCGCCGCAGGCGGACGTGTACAGGGCCATCATCTCCGACCTGGAGTCGGCGGTGCCGGCGCTCCCGGCGCGCTACACCGGGCGGGACGTGGGGCGGGTCACCAGCGGCGCCGCCCGCGCGCTGCTGGCCAAGGTGTACCTGCAGTACGGGGCCGTGGGGGGTGGGGGCGCCGCGGCGTTCCAGCAGGCGGAGCGCTGGGCCAGGGAGGTGGTCGCCTCCGGGACGTACAGCCTGCTCCCGAACTACGCCTCGGTGTTCGACCAGAACAACGAGAACAACGCCGAGGTGATCTTCGACATCCAGAACACCCGGGTACCGCGGGGGGGCGGGTACATGTGTGACCAGTTCGCGCCACGCCCGCTGGAGAACCAGGCCAACTTCCCCTGGTGCGACAGCCAGAACCCCTCCTTCGGGGTGGAGTGGCCGTTCTACTACAGCTACCACCCCTCCGACACGCGCAGGGCGGGGACCTGGCTCCTCGGCTACACCAAGAAGAACGGGGTGGCGGTGACCTGGGACTCCACCGCCACCGCGGTCAACGCCTACGGCCACTTCTCGCCGGTGCCGGGGAAGTACATCGACCGGACCCCCGGCGCGCAGGACGGGGCGGAGGAGCCCAACTTCATCCTGATCCGCTACGCCGACGTGCTCCTCTCGCTGGCGGAGGCCATCAACGAGAACTCCGGCCCCACCACGGAGGCGTACTCGCTGGTGAACCAGGTGCGGGCGCGGGCGCGGGTGCCGGCGCTTGCACCTGGGCTCTCCAAGCAGGCGTTCAAGGACGCGCTCTTCCTGGAGCGGCGTTACGAATTCGCCATGGAGGGGCACGGGCACTTCGACTCGCAGCGGAACTGGGCGTGGGCCAAGGCGCGCATCGAGCAGTACTCCACCAACGCGGCTCGCCAGTTCTGGAACCGGCCGCGGCCGGCGGGGTGCGGCAACTGCATCGCGCGGGACAGCAGCGTGCCCAAGGTGACGCTGACGCTGGGGGATCATCACCGGTTCTACCCGATCCCCCAGGGGGCGCGGGACTCGAACCCGCTGCTGACGCAGAACCCGGGGTACTGAGACATGGAACTGATTTGAACGGCTGAACGGCTTTTGACGGCGGGTTTGGGCGTGCCCCCCGCTGGCGCGGGGGTCGGGCTGCGGCTCCGTAACGCATGATACCGCCGTGCGTAACGGAGTCGAGCCCCCGCAAACTGCGCGGGGTCTCGCCCCTTCGGGCCGTCATCCCTCACGTTTACCCCCCTCACCCCCCGGCCCCCTCTCCCACCAGGGGAGAGGGGGAGCACGGCCGACAGCGGTGTCGTACTCCCCCTTCCCTCGCTCGCGGGGGAAGGGGGTCGGGGGGATGGGGGGCCGCCGGGCGGCGACGATTCTACGACGAAGAGCCGGCCCCGCAGTCGCGGGACCGGCTCCTTTCCCGGGCGGCGTTCGGGACCCGGTGGGGCCGCCCTGTCTCCGCGCCGCGGCGGCCGGGCTCCTAGGCCACTTCGACGTGCCGCAGCTTCTCGCTCAGTTCCGGGCCGATCTCCCCCGCCAGCTCCGTCTCCACCGGGAGCGTCAGGATCTCCTCGGCGCGGCCGGCGAAGACCTCCTTCACCTTCGGGATGTCCCGTTCCTCCACGAGCACCAGATACGCGGAGCTGTTCCGGGGGAGAGCGTCTCCCACCTTGCGCAGGTCGTCCGGCGGGATGATCTGCCCGGCGAAGTGCCCGGCGATTCCCCCGATCAGCCCCCCGGCCACCACCATCGCCAGCAGCACCACGGGACCGCCGATCAGCCCCAGGAGCGTAGCGACCGTCACCCCCACGGCGCCACCGGTGATCGCGGCTCCGGGGTCGTGCATGTGAACCTTCCCCGAGGCCTCGTGCCAGACCAGGGCGTCGGCCTCCACGCCCTCACAGTGCCAGCCCTCTTCCTTGGCGTGGCGCACGGCCTCCTGGGCGCCGTGCACACCCGGGAAGCGGAAGAGGACGATGCTGAGCCGCGGAACGTGCCATTCGGATTCGTTCGGCATGGTGCACCTCCATTGTCAGCCCACTCGCACCCGGAGTCTCGTACTACAATGATAATCGTCCCCAGGGTCCAGTGCACCTGTTTCGTCGCCCCGCGACCGCGTCTCGTGGAAAGTGCCTCCCGCGGACGGCGGGAGGGAACACTTCAGGGGCTCGCTCGGGTGACGCCGGCCTCGCCCGCGAGGGTGACCTGGACGGGGGTGGCAAGGCGCCGGGCGAAGGCGTCCAGGTGCGCCCACCAGTCCTCCACTGAGCGGAAATCGCCGCTGGCGGTCCAGCCGGCGCCGACGTACTGGACGGTAGGGACGCCAGGCCTCGCGGTGGAGAGCGCCAGGTAGTGGTCGGCGGTCTCCCTGGCGTCGGCCAGACGGGCGCTCTCCATCAGCACGGCGGTGCCGAGCTGGCCGTGCCCGCCGTTCTTCCGCTCCACCGGCCCCCAGGTGCTCACCCAGGCCCACGGACCGGCGCGGTTGGAGGAGCCCACCAGCCCCTCCCGCCGCACCGTCCCCACGGCGTAGGGCACCTCGGCCGCGCCGGCGGCACGGTAGGTGATCTCCTGCCGGAACAGGTTCTGCCCCGCGTCGATGGAGATGCGCTTGGTCTCGGACACCTGCATCCCGCCGGCGTCCCAGGGCTCGTACTCCAGCTCGAACACGGCGCGCACGGGGCCGTCCGCGAGGATGCGGTGCGACTTGAAGTTCCGGGCGCGGTGCAGCGTCCCGCCGCGCCAGACGGCGCTCCCCCCGGCGCCCAGCGTGGGCCCGACGGTGTAGAAGTCGGCCCCCTCCCCGGTGTCCCGGTGGTAGGCGTCGTGCCCTTTGGCGTACCAGCGGTCCACGATCAGGTCGCGGACCCGCTTGGGCCAGATGTCGATCCCGCTGCTCACCAGCGGCTCGAACTCCGACGCCTTCCAGAGCCCCTGGCCGTAAATGCGGAAGGCGATACGGTCGCTTTCCCACGCCACGTCGTCGCGGTGGGTGTCGTGCCGGGCGTGCGCGCGCGGCCTGGGCGGGGCGGAGGGGGCAGCTGCCTCCACCCAGAAGGTCTTCGCCTCCCGGGGCCAGAAGCTGGCCTGGAAGAGGAGCGAGTCCGCCTGCCCGTCGGCGTCGGCGTCGAGCGCCTGCGACACCACCTCCTGTCCGGTGGCGGCGTCCAGCACCCGCACCCGGTCGGGGCGCGCAGCGGGGAGCCGCTGCCGGAGCGTGGACCAGGGGAGGGCGAGGGTCTCGTCGGCGCGCCCCGCATCGAGCGGGTTCTCCGCCCGCACGGTCAGGCGCTGGGCGGAGAGCGGAGCGGCCATCGCGGCGCAGGCGAGCAGCGCGGTGGAGGCCAGGAGCGGGAGGGTGGTCCGGTTCATCGGAGATGCTCGTCGTCGGTGGAGGAGGCCCCCCATCCCCCCGACCCCCTTCCCCCGCGAGCGAGGGAAGGGGGAGAAGGAC
>DATAAL010000428.1:0-4809 GCA_036260145.1 Longimicrobiaceae bacterium
GGCACGCCGACCGCAGCACCGCCGTAGCCCCACCCCCCGGAGCCCAGGCCGAGAGCCGCCCCCGCGGAAACCCTCCTCCGGGGAGCACCCGGTCCAGCTCCGCGATGCCCGTCGCCACGCCCCCCGCCGTCCGGTGCGTGACCGGCACCGCACCCGGGAAGCGCTGCTCCAGGAGCTCGCGAAGCGTGGAGAGCTGTGAGGCCATCCCTCCCTGTCCCCAAGCAGGTGAACGCAGGCTGCTGCCCGGCCGACGAGCTGTTGCATATCTTATTCCGAAGAAAAACCGAAAGCAAGAAGGACGCTATGCCCCTGCACCCGGGAGGGAGGAGTATAGACGCTCACGGCAGGCGAGAGAGTGCAACCAGCCCACAGGAAACGCGGGGAGCCGACCAGCTCGACTCCCCGCGCTTGCGACAGATCAGACCAGAAGCCCAGCGAGCCCGCAGGGCCTCACCGGGTTCCGCGGACGTACCCCCGGCCGGTATCGTCCAGACGAAGGTACCGGTCCCGCAGCTGCGTCTCCCGGTTCTCCAGCGGCACCTCCCGCCCCCGGATGAACACGTGCTCCACCGACGTGAGCAGCTCCAGCGGATCCCCGCCCCACACCACCACGTTGGCCACCTTGCCGGGTGCGAGCGAGCCGTAGTCCCCGTCCAGTCCCCAGATCTGCGCGGGAACGAGGGTGATGGCCCGGAGCGCCTCGTCGTGCGGGAGCCCGTAGGCGACGGCGTTCCCCGCCTCCTGCCGGAGGGTGAACGACTTGAAGGTCTCCCCGGTGGTGATGGCCACCTGCACCCCGGCCCGGCGGAGCCGCGCGGCGTTCTCGTACGTCGCGCCCAGCGTCTCAAAGGTGTTGGGAAGGTTGTTCAGCACCTTCACGATCACCGGTACCCGGGCGCGCACCAGGTCGTCGGCCACCATCCAGGCCTCGGTGCCACCGTAGATCACCAGCTTCAGATCGAACTCCCGCGCCAGTCGGAGCGCGGTCTCGATGTCACTGGCGCGGTGCGCCTCCAGCACCAGCGGGAGCCGGCCGGCGAGCACCGGCTGCAGCGCCTCCAGGTCGGAGCGGCTCACGGCGTACTCGCGCGTCTCCCCACGCTCGAACGCGGCGCGGTTGCGCGCGTACGCACGGGCATCGTTCAGCACCTCCCGGAGCCGCAGCGTGGTGGTACCGCGGGCACCCCTGGTTGCGCTCCGCGCCGACTCGCCCAGGTTGCCGTACATGGCGACGGGGTTGCGCACCAGCATCGCCTCCACGTCGCCACCCAGCAGGTCGATGACCACCCCCTGCCCGGCGATCAGCCCGCCCTGGGGACGGCTCAGCGCCGTGGTGATCCCCGCCGTGCGGGTGATGGGGATCACCATGGAGTTGGGGTTCAGCCCGTCCGTCACGTTGAAGGCCGCGGCGACCAGGTCTTCCTCCTCCGTGCCGATGCGGTAGTCGTTGGTCTCCACGACGGCGTCCAGCTCGCGCAGCCCGATGTTGGTCCCCGAGTCGAACAGGCCGGGGGTGACGATCCGGCCGCGGGCGTCGATCCGCCGCGCCCCGGCGGGAACGGCGATGTTCCGGCCCACCGCGGCGATCCGGCCGTCCCGGATCAGCACCGTCCCACCCTCGATCGGCGCCCCGGTCATGGTGTGCACCGTGCCACCTTCGATGGCGATGGTCTGCGCGGCCAGCGGCGCCGCGCCCAGCGCCGCCACGGCGGCGAGTGCGAGAGTCGTCTTTCTCATTGCGTGGCCCCCCGCGGAAGGATCCCCACCTCGAAGTCGGTTCTCGGCTGCAGCGCCGGGTTGCTGCGATCGTAGATCAGGGCGCCGTCGATGAACACCCGGTCCACCCGCGCGTACACGCTGAAGGGGTTGGCCGACCATACCACCACGTCGGCGATCTTCCCCGGCTCCAGCGTCCCCACCCGGTCGTGGATCCCCAGAGCCCACGCCGCGTTGGCGGTGATCCAGCGGAGCGCCTCGTCCTCGGAGATCTGCAGCCCCGCCTCGCGCCCGGCCAGGAGCGCCTTGGCCGCCTCCTGGTTCAGTCGCTGGATCCCGATGGGGTCGTCCGAGTGGACGATGGCTCGGGCCCCGGCGCTGTGCACCAGGGCGATGTTGGCCTTGGTGAAGTCGAGCGCCTCCATCTTGAACCCCCACCAGTCGGCCCAGAGCGATCCGGAGATGCTGTCGCGCGCCAGGAGGTCGCGGACCTTGTACGCCTCGACGCCGTGGTGGAAGGAGCGGATCCGGTACCCGAACTCGCGCGCGATGTCGATCATCTGCGCCATCTCGTCGGCGCGGTAGCAGTGGTTGTGCACCAGGATCTCGCCCCGGAGCACCCCCGCCAGCGTCTCCAGCTCCAGGTCCCGCTTCGGAGGCGTCCCGGTGCGTCCTCCCCGCTCCCAGTCCTCCAGCTTCTGCCGGTACTCCTGCGCGTTGATCCAGGCGGTGCGATACCCGGCGACGTTCCCCATCCGGGTGGAGGGGGCGCGGTTCCGAGTGCCGTACACCCGCTTGGGATTCTCCCCGCACGCCATCTTCAGCCCGTAGGGGGCGCCGGGGAACTTCATCGCCTGCACCGTGCGGGCGGGGACGTTCCTGAGGGTCACGCTCCGGCCGCCGAACAGGTTGGCCGAGCCGGGGAGGACCTGCAGGGTGGTGATCCCGCCCTCCAGCGCGCGGGTGAAGCCCGGATCCTGGGGCCATACCGAGTGCTCCACCCACACCTCCGCGGTCACCGGGTCGGTGGACTCGTTCCCGTCCTCGTGGGCCTGCACCCCGGGGGCGGGGTAGGCGCCCAGGTGGGAGTGGGTGTCGATGATCCCCGGCGTGACGTACTTCCCGGTGGCGTCGATCACCACGGCGTCCGCCGGAGCGTTCACGCTCGCGCCGACCGCGGCGATCCTGCCGTCTACCATCAGGACCTGCCCGTTGGGGATCACCTGCCCCGCCGCGGTCATGACGGTGCCGCCCCGGATCAGCGTGGGTCGGGAGGGGAAGGAGCGGTAGGTGGACGGGAACGGATCCGCCAGCGCCACCGCTCCCGGCAGGGTGGTGGGCCGCTGCGAGGGCGAGGCGGCGGGCCCTCGCCCCGCCTGCGCGCACCCGGCGGCCATGGCCGCGAGCAGCAGCGCGGACAACACGCGTTTCATGGGCATGCTCCTGAAAGGGACGGCGTGGGGACGCCGGACCGCGGCCCGGCTCTGGGGTTTCGCGTGATTGTAGGCCCCGGCCGCGACGAGCGTCAAGTCCGTTTGAAGCGGGGCCCGGCGACTGTCCTCCCCACGCATCCCCTGCGTCCCCCCGAGGGGACGGGAGAACGGCGGTGGGAGCCCGGCGCCGGGCCGAAAACTCCAGCAACCGCATGGTCTTCTCTCCAGATGCTCACCTGGCATCCGCGTTGCCGGAGGACAGGGTCGTTCCGTGGTAGGTAGCACCCCTCAGGAGAACCCCTATGAAGCACCTGCGAACCCTGCACCTCTACCTTCTGGTGGCCCTCGCGGCCGCTCTGGCCGCCTCTCCAGCGGACGCCCAGGGAAGGGGGAGGCGCCACGAAGCCAAGGAACGGACGGAGCAGGTCCGGCTCCGCGAGGACCGCCGGCACGACGACCGGTGGGACGACGATCGCTGGGACGACGGGCGCTGGGACCGGAGGGACAGACGCCGCGTGCCTCCGGGGTGGTGCCGTGGGCGCGGCAACCCGCACAACACGCGCGAGAACTGCGGCTATGGCAGCTCGCGCCGCAACGAACGGGTGTACCGTGACAGGCGCTACGACGACCGGTACGACCGTCGTTATGACGACCGCTACAACCGCCGGTACGACGACCGCTACGGCTCCTACGACCGGGCCCACGCCGCCTTCCACCAGCAGCACGACTGGCAGTGCCGCGAGCGCGCCCGGCAGCGCCCGCTCGACCCGGCGTGGCAGCTCCGGGTCCGCTCCGAGTGCAAGGCGATCCACGACCGCTGGCACGACCGCGTCGGGATCCGCCACGACGGAAGACAGATCAGCCGCTGGTAAAACCCACAGTGCACCGACGCGGGGGCCCGGCCGGAATCTCCGGCCGGGCCTCGTGTTTTGCCCCGTACTCCATACTCACACGGCAGCGGCAAGGGAACTGTCCGATATCGTGCATTTCATTGTCAAACAATCACTTGGCACTATTGTTGCCTTTGGGACCGTGCGGTACGTCCGCGCTACGCGGAACGGACCGGCTAAGGAGGCTATTGATGAAGAACTTACGAGCCCTGAGCTTCTCTTTCGTGATGGTCCTCGCCGCCGCGCTGACCACCGAACCAGCGGACGCACAGGGACGGGGGCGGTCCAGGGGGGACGGGGAGGCGCCTCCGGGGTGGTGCCGGGGACGGGGGAACCCACACAACACAAGCGAGAACTGCGGCAGCTCGCGGAACGGCACCCAGGGACGACGGGACCGCAGGTACACTGCATCCGAGGACGCGCACCGCGCCTTCCACCGGGAGCACGACCGGATATGCCGGGAGCGCGCCTCACAGCGCCCGTTCGATCTCCGCTGGCAGCTCCAGGTCCGCTCGGAGTGCCGAGCCGCGCACGAGCGCTGGCACGCCATCCACGATCCCTACCGGAGGTACTGACCGGAGGGGTGAAGGCAGGCGGGTAGAGGCAACGAAACGGCGGGGTAGCCCGCCTCACCCCACGGCTACACCGCCCTACGCTATCACCGCAGACCGTTCGAGAAGCGGAGCCAGCCAGCGCCCGGTGAGGCTCTCCTCCACCCGGACCACCTCCTCCGGAGGCCCCATCGCCACCACCCGCCCCCCCTCCGGCCC
>DATAAL010000429.1:0-4170 GCA_036260145.1 Longimicrobiaceae bacterium
GAGGGGATCCGGGGGAAGGAGGTTACGCCCTTCCTGCTGCGGGTGGTGGCGGAGGAGACGGGTGGCCGCTCGCTGGAGGCCAACGTCGCCCTGCTGCGCAACAACGCGCGCGTGGCGGCCTCAGTGGCAGCGGCGCTGGCGGGCTCTAACCCGGCGCTGCCCTCACCCGACTCGCATTAGGCTCGCCACCCTCTCCCAAGCAGACACGCAGTAAGAAGCGCCCGCCGGATGGATCCGACGGGCGCCTGGTGCAGCGAGTCGAGCGTCTACTGTCCGCCGCCCCCGCCCTGGTCCTGCTGCAGCCTGCGGGCCAGGATCTGCTTGGCCCGGTTGGCGCGCTGCTCGTTCTCCCGCTTCACGTCGCGGAAGAACTGGGCGAGATCGGAGTCGCCGCCCTGCTCGGCGTCCCGGATGTACTGGTCGTACGTCTCAGCGCCCTGGAGCGCATGGTACAGGATGCTGACCAGGTTATAGGTTACGTCCCCGGTCCCGGTGTTGCCCGTGTCTCCGTTCATGCCTCCTCCTCCCGTGGATGGTCCGTCGTCGGTACGGCCGGGGGTGGGATACGCAACTTCAAGACCCGCCGCATGACGATGACTCTTTCCAAGGACGAGCTTCGCCGTGAGCTGCGCGCCCGGCTGCGCGCCCTCTCTCCGGCCGAGAGGGAGACCGCGGCGGGCGAGATCGAGCGGCGGGTCTGGACCGTCCCGGAGGTGGCGGGGGCGCGCGTCCTCCTCCTGTACGCCTCCCTCCCGGAGGAGGTGCCGACGGACGGGATCGCGCGGGAGGCGTGGCGACGCGGGA
The DNA here is from genome assembly GCA_036260145.1 of Longimicrobiaceae bacterium. Lineage (GTDB taxonomy): Bacteria > Gemmatimonadota > Gemmatimonadetes > Longimicrobiales > Longimicrobiaceae > JAFAYN01. Next base: position 805 of record DATAAL010000429.1, read on the forward strand.
TCGTGGTGGTCTACCCCCGCTGCGTGGTGAATACACGGGAGATGACGCTGCACGCGCTGGAGCGGCTGGAGGCGCTGCGAGCGGGGAGCTTCGGGATCCGGGAGCCGGACGAGACGGTGTGTCCCCTGGTGTCGGTGGAGAAGATCGACGCCGTGCTGGTCCCGGGGCTGGGGTGGGACCGGCGCGGGGGGCGGATCGGGCGGGGGGCGGGGTACTACGACCGCCTCTTCGCCGACGCGCGCTGGCGGGGGTTCCGGTGCGGGATATTCTTCGCCGTCCAGGAGGCGCCGGAGGTCCCCGTCGACCCCTGGGACACCCCGCTCGACGCGGTGGTCACTGAGCGGGAGACGATCCACCCCGGCAGCGGGGGCCCTCCCACACTCTGATCCAGCGCCCCTCCCGCCGGTCCTGCGAGACTGCTTCGTACCAGCTCTCGTTCGGGCCGTACACCTGTACCAGGACATCCTGCCTCGCCGAGGAGTTCCAGTCCAGGTAGTCCACCAGGCGGGGCGCCGCCTTCCCCGTCCGGCGGTAGTCGCGCACCTCCTGGTAGAAGGGCGTATACCCGCTCCGGGTCTCGTACCCCGCGATGTAGAAGACGCTGTACCCCTCCGGCTCCCCCGGCCCCACCGCGAGCTGGTCTCCCACCAGGTAGGTGGCTGCCATCTCCGGGTTTCCCCCGCGCACCACCTCCACCGCCTGCAGGTTTCGCTGCGCCCCCTGCCAGCTCCGCGGGCGCGGGAGGCCGTTCTGGAGCACCAGCCGCTCGGCCACGATGGAGGCATAGGTGCGGATGCTCCCGTTGATCTGCGGCGGAGCGTACTCCCCCCGCACCTGGGGCGCGAGTCCCTGCCGGAAGCCGAGGAACTCCGGGACGTCCGCCGCGGCGGCCACCGTGGTGAGGTTTCCGGCGGCGGTGGGGATCCCGCACGGGGTGACCGGCCCGGCCGCGGTGAGCGTCAGCGTTCCCACCGGCGCGGCGTTGCGGAAGAGCTGGAGCTGCGCTCCGGGCTCCAGCACCGCCTCGCGGAAACGCGTCTCGTACGCCTGCGGGGAGACTCCCGCGGGGCGGCGCAGCGTCCGCAGCGAGTCGCCCGACACCTCCGCCACCGGGATAACCCGCGCCGACTGACCCTCGCGGACCACGTGGAAGAGCACGGTCCCGGAGGGGAGTCCCAGCTCGGCGAAGGTCTGCGCGTCCGGTTCGATCTCCCGGGTCCCTCCCGGGGGCGGCGGGGGGACCACCTGCACGTCGGCGCCGCCCCAGTCCACGTTGTCGCAGCCCGGGAGAGCGGTTAGAATCAGGAGCACGGCGATCCCGGCGGGGATCGTTGTCGGAACTCGCATGGTGACCTGTGGCTCGATCTTCGGACGGGCTTCCGGGGCCGTGATTGCAGCAAGTACCCGGCCAGGCAGACCCGCGGCGTGGCCGGCAAGCTACGGACTTCATGGACGCTCTGCCAGATGATCGATCCCATCGAGTTCCGGCGGGTCATGGGACACTTCGCCACCGGGGTCACGGTGGTGACTACCCGGCGCCCGGACGGGGAGCCGTGCGGACTCACGGCGAGCGCCGTATCCTCCGTCTCCGTCAATCCCACCCTGGTCCTGGTGTGCGTGGAGCGGAGCGCGGATTCCCACGACTGCATCCGGTCCACCGGCGCCTTCGCCGTGAACATCCTCCAGGAGGAGGGCGGGGAAAGCCTGGCCCGCCGCTTCGCCACCTGGGAGGTGAAGGACAAGTTCCGGGGCGTGGCCTACCGGGAGGAGCAGAGCGGCGCGCCGGTGCTGGCGGACGCCCTGGCGTGGCTCGACTGCCGCGTCGCCGAGGCGCTCCCGGGTGGGGACCACACCATCTTCCTGGGCGAGGTCCTGGCGGCGGACGCCCGCGTGGGGACGCCGCTCCTCTACTACCGCGGGGGGTATGGACGCTTCGTCCCCTGATCCCGGGGTGAGGTGGCCGGTCGCCGCGCGGGCGCTCCTGGTGGGGGTGGCTCTCGGGACGACCGGCCTCGCGGGGGGTGGAGTGGCTCTCTTCGAGGCGCGGGGGCTGATGTCCGCGGCGGCAGGGCTGGTAGCCACCTTCGCCGTCGCTCTCGCGGCCGGGCTGTGGGCCGGCGTCCCCACCGCCGACGAGGAGCGGATCTCGCTCCACGGGCGCTGGCTCTCGGCGGGACTCTCAGTGGGGGTGGCGGGGGTATTCGCCACCGTGCTCGGGATCCTCAACCGGGCCGGGGGCCACGGCGAGGCGCTGCGGATCCTCGCCCTCCTCTTCCTGATCGCTCTCCCGGTGTACGCCATCGGCTTCCTCCTCCCGGCGCTGGTGGGGTGGGCCGAGGGGCTGGAGAACCCGGAGGACGGGGACGCCGCCGCCCGGCGCGCGCTCGGCACCATCACGCTGGGAGTCCTGCTGGGCGTGGTGGTCGGCGTTCTCCTGGCGGGGCTCCTCCTGATCCCCCGGGTGGAGGCCGGGCCGCTCCTCCTGGGTACCGCCGCCCTCCTCACCTCCCCGGTCCTCTTCCCCCGCGTCGCTCCCGCCGGTCCGGAACAGCGGGTGGTGTACGAGGCGGAGACTCCGTTCAGCACCCTCCGCGTGGTCGAGACGGTGTATGCCGGGGAGCGGCAGCCGGACCGCACCCTGTACCTGGACGACGAGATCGAGTCCGGGGAGCTGGTGCGGAGCGGCGCCCCCACCTTCGCGTACGTGGCCGCGGCGGAGCGGTGGCTGGCGGAGGTCGCTTCCCGCGGGGATGCGTACCTGTTCCTGGGCGGGGGGGCGTACACCCTCCCGCGGCGGGTGACCGAGCGCGACCCGGCAGCGCGGATCACGGTGGTGGAGCTGGACCCGGAGGTGACCCACGCGGCGTACCGCTGCTTCGGGGTACGTCCGGAGCACGGGATCGTGTCGCTGCACGGCGACGCGCGCGCCGTGGTGGAGGGGTGGAGCGAGGGAGGACGCTTCGACCGCATCTACGTGGACGTGTACGACGGCCGGGAGGCCCTCCCGCACTCCCTGGTCACCGCCGAGGCGTTCTCCCTCCTGGGCCGCCTCCTGCGGCCGGGGGGGACGCTGGCGCTGAACGTGATCGGGGTCGCGGCGGGGGCGGGGAGCCGGCGCCTCTGGTCCACGGTGCGAACCGCGTGCGAGGTGTTCCCCTCGGTGGAGCTGTACATGCACCTGGGGCGTGACTATCCGGAGCGGCAGAACTTCCTCCTGGCGGCCTCCCCGGAGTCCGGACACCGCTTCCCGGAGCGGGCGGGGACGTTCGAGCGATGGCCGCGGGCGGAGTGGCCCGGGTGGCAGGGGACGGTGGTGTACCGCGACCGCCTGGGCGGGGGAGAAAGAAGCGCCGCGCCCTCCGGGGG
>DATAAL010000430.1:0-13620 GCA_036260145.1 Longimicrobiaceae bacterium
GACCATCGGCCGGCTGGCCGTGCAGGGGCCCACCGGGTGCCGCTACCTGGACGACCCGGAGCGCCAGCGCGGCTACGTGCAGGACGGGTGGAACGTGACGGGCGATACCTACCGCGTGGACGAGGACGGGTACTTCTGGTACCAGGCCCGCAACGACGACATGATCATCTCCGCCGGGTACAACATCGCCGGGCCGGAGGTGGAGAACGTCCTCCTGGAGCACCCCGCGGTGCTGGAGTGCGGGGTGGTAGGGGCGCCGGACCCGGAGCGCGGGCAGGTGGTCAAGGCGTTCGTGGTGCTCCGCGAAGGGTTCACTCCGGGCGAGGAGAGGGCGAGGGAGCTGCAGGAGTGGGTGAAGTCACAGATCGCCCCGTACAAGTACCCGCGGCGGGTAGAGTTCGTGGAGGCCCTCCCGCGCACCCAGACCGGGAAGCTGCAGCGCTTCCGGCTCCGCGAGCGCGAGCCGTGACGGCGGACGGGATGGAGATCCTTCAGCCGGCCGGGTGGGCGCCGCCGCGGGGGTACGCCAACGGGGTGGCCGCGCGGGGGCGGACGGTGTTCGTCGCCGGGCAGATCGGGTGGGACCCGGCGACGGGCGAGTTCGGGAGCGACGACTTCGCCGCGCAGGCGGGCCAGGCGCTCCGCAACGTCGCCGCGGTGCTGGCGGAGGCGGGCGCCGGGCCGCGCCACGTGGTCCGGATGACCTGGTTCATCACCGACCGCGCGGCGTACCTGGCGTCCACGAGAGAGCTGGGGGCCGCCTACCGCGAGGTCTTCGGACGGCACTTCCCGGCCATGTCGGTGGTGGTGGTGGCGGGGCTGCTGGAGGAGCGGGCCCGGGTGGAGATCGAGGCCACGGCGGTGATCCCGGAGTGAGCCCTGGCGCGGCGGGGACCCGCGCGCGATCTTCCCCGCCGTCCGTACCCGTCCATCCACGCCGAACGCAGGTGCCATCCGTGTTCGCAGCACACTCCGGGCTCCGCTACCTGGTCCTCCTCGCCGGCGTCGTCGCCCTCGGGTACCTGGCCTACGGCCTGGCCACCCGGCGCCCCCACGACCGTCCGGCGCGGATCGTCACCGCCGTCTTCGTAGGGCTCCTCGACCTCCAGCTCCTGCTGGGGATCCTCACCCTGCAGGTGCGCCCCGTCTACCCCGCGCTGACCGGGCACATCGTGATGATGGTCCTCGCCGCCGTGGCCGCCCACGGGCTCTCCGTCGCCGGGAAGCGGAGCGCGGAGCCGCGCCGGAGGTACGCGCTCTCCCTCGCCGGGGTGGCCGTGGCTCTGCTGCTGATCGTCGGGGGGATCACGGCCATCGGGCGCGGCGTCTTCCAGAGCACCGTCTCGTGAAGGACACCCCGGGGTGGACGAGTTCGCGGGGGCGGGGCTCCCGGTTGCGCGGGCGGAGCCGGTGGGGGCCCCCTGCGTGGCGAGCTGCCCCGCGGTGCTGGAGTGCCGGCTGTTCAAGGAGGTGGAGCCGGAGGAGGCGCCGAACACCCTGGTGATCAGCGAGGTGGCGCGGGTGCGGCTGTCCGCGGGGGTGCGGATGGTGCCGGGGGACGCACTTCGTGGACACGGAGTCGCTCCGGCCGGCGGCGAGCCCAGGCCACCTCGCCCCCCGCTCAGAACCCCGCCACCTCCCGCAGGTAGCGCCCGTACCCCGTCGCCCCCTCGTCCTCCCCGCCCTGCCACCCACGGAAGCGCGCCCTCGGATCCCAGAAGCACTCCGTCGTCCCGGCGCGAACCTGGGCGCTCCCCCACCCCGCCTCTTCCGGTCCGACGCAGTCCGCGCCCTTCCCGTGGGGAAAGGGGCGCGCCCGGCTGCCGATGTTCTGGCGCATCGAGACGACGGGGAACCGCCGCCGGGCCCGGTTCCCGTTGCAGCCGTCGTAGCTCCAGTGCCCGGAGCCGCACGCCTCCCGCGAGGGGTAGCCGCCGTGCTTCCCGTGCGCCACCCACACGACGGGCGCTCCGTGCTGAACGTCGCCCGCCCAGCGGAAGCGCTCCAGGTCGCGGCCCGCGTACCACCGGCAGCGCCCGTCGGAGCGACCGTGGCAGTGTGCCGAGAGGAAGACGCGCACGGTCCGCCATCGTCCCGCGGCGGAGTCGTACGCGGCGTCCACCACGATCAGCTCGGAGTCGCCCGCGTGGCCGTCGCAGAGCCACCACGTCAGCCGGCAGGCGGGGAGCCTCCAGCCGCAGTCCCGGTAGTACGCCGGGAGGTAGGCGATCCGGACCCCGCCGGACCGGGGCTCGCGCTGCAAGGCGTACAGGTACCCCCCTCCCACGCGCCCGCCGGGGACGCTCGCGTCCCACCCGCACTCCCGCTCGTCGAACACCAGCTCCGGGGCGAACGCCGCGGCCAGCTCGTGCTCGCAGGCGTCGTCCACCCGGTCCCCGTCCCGGTCGGCGGCCGGCGAAAGGCACCTTTCGACGTTCCAGTACAAGCTGAGGCCGGAGGTGTCCGGGGCCGGACTGTAGATTGCCGGTGCCGACTCGCGGTCAGGTGGTCCTGAACCCGCTGTGCCGTGGACACCTTCAGGAACAGTGAAAGAAAAGAAGAGGGTGCCCGAGATGAGCACCCTCCTGGCCTGCAACGCCGATCCATAGCTCCCGAACACGGTCTGTGATGGTGTGACGTGAGCGATGCAGGAACCCTCCTACCGGCAGTTACGTCTCGAACTTCGAGCGACACTCGTTGCAGATTTCACCGGCAGGGCTGACTGCACTGGTCTCGTAATCCGTTTCCGGGAAGAAGGAACAGTCGGTGCAAAAATGCCAGGTGTCATTTCCCCTCCTTCTCCGGTATTCACGAACGTCCAAGACCGCCGGATCAGTCTGTTCCCGGCTCCTCCTCCCCTCCAACCAGCGCTGAAAGCTCCGCTCGCTCTCCCCGCTACGTCGGCCGGCCAGCAGCCCCTCAACCCCGATGTGTTCATCCAGGTCTGGCCACTCCACCGCATAGCCGTCGCCGATGACCTGCCAGTTGTATAGCTCTTCAGGAGTGGCGTGCACGAGCCTCGGAAACCAGGCGAGCGGCACGGAAAGACTTCGTCCATCCGCCAGATGCACGGTAAGGGTCTCACCGCTAATCTGGACCTGCGAGACGATCGGCTCGGTCTCAAGCACCAAAGTAGTCATGCCAGGCCTGGAGCAGGGTTTCCCTTTGTTGTACCACGAGCCGACTGACCTGGTTCAGTTCGTGGTCTGAAAATCCACTCAAGCCAGAATTTCACGGCCGACCTGTCTCGCAGTACATGAATATGCGGGGGCTCGCCCGCGTCAGTGCTGAAGAATACGAAGCGATAGGGCCCGCTTCGTAGTACCATGGGCATGCTGAAGGCCTCAATTCCCGGGAAACACCAGCGCATCCAGCCGCCGCGGCGCGAGCCCCGCCACCGCCCCCCCGTCCGCCACCACCACCGGGCGCATGATGAAGGTGTACTCCTCGGCCATGAGCCGCACCATCTCCTCCCCGGACAGCTCCCGCTCGTGCAGCCCCATCCGGCGGTACTTCATCGCCCGCCGGGAGAAGAGCTTCTCCACTCCTCCCACCCGCTCCGCCAGCCCGCGCACCTCGTCCTCGCCGAGCCGCTCCGCCTTCAGGTCGTGGAAGCGCTCTACCTCCACCCCCTTCCCCTCCAGGTACGCCACCGCCTTCTGGCAGGTGGTGCACTCTGCATTTCCGCGTAACCACGCGCGAGTCTATATTCCATTAAGTGGTGAAATATCATAGACTGGCATCTCTCGGCGTTCGAAAAAGAACCCAACTCGCGTCTTCAGTGGTCTGCGAGTTCCTCGAATATGAAGCGGTATACCCCTCCTGCCGCATCGCCAGCCACTACACCTTGGCCGTCCGGCGTGGCAGTCACGCATAGGAACGCCGCCTCACCACGGTAAACTGCCAATTGTTTACCAGTTGCGTGATCCCAAACTCGAAGCGTCTGATCCAGCGAGACAGAGACAATGCGCCCGGACGCGAGGACCGTCAACTCTGGTATGGGCTCCTCATGCCCGCGCAGTACCAGAAGGCAGATCCCATTCTCTACATTCCACACCCGCACCGTCATATCAGACGACGCCGTAGCGATACGGCCATCGGGCAGCGACACGGCAGCCCAGACAGTATCGGTGTGCCCATCAAGGTTTCGCGGCTCACTCCCTTGCGCCGTATCCCCCACACGAAGCGTGCTGTTGTCCCAAACAATCGTGATTTCCCTACCGTCCGGCAGCGCGAGCACGGAATTGATTCCGTTATCTGTCTCGCACCCGATACAGACTGACCATCCATTCCAGAGCGACAGTTGGGCGCCTGTCATCCGAGAGGAGGTTCCGCCCAATCGCTGCTCGTCACCCTCCAGCACCGCCGTTTCGCAACCGGTTTCCAGATTCCAAGCAAAAATCAATGGCTGCGATTCAATCCACATGTTGAATTGGGGCCGGAACTTCGCTCTAGCGAGCACCCGCCCCTCGGGCAACGCGGCGAGGCGAACAATTTCCCCCGCAGACGCGGCACCTTCAGCGGGACCGAAAGAACCCAGGTCCCAGACCCGCACCAGGGCGTCGTCTGCCGACACAATGCGGCGGCCGTCCGGGAGCGCGGTCAGCGATTTGATTGCGTAAACGTGCCCACCAAGCACACGCGCGACGGTCCACGTATACGTATCCCAGACCCGCAGCGTTCGATCAGTGCTCGAAGTAACGACCTGCCGCTCGTTCAAGTCCACGATTGCATAGATGTAAGAGTCGTGGCCGGAATAAGCGTGAACGGAGTCCGAATCGGGATCGAACAGAACGAGCTCAGTGTCCACGCCTCCGATCAGGATCGTTCCATCTCCCCTTCCAGCCACCGCAAAGAGGTCCCTACTGCGGGCGATTTCATGCCACGCGTGTCTGCGTGCGCTTGTGTCCCAGGTAGACAACACACCCTCATCGGTGCCGCCGGCGAGAGTATGTCCGTCCGATAAGAGCGCTAACGAGTAAATCTCTGTTACCGCCGTGTTTTCATGTTCCCACTCCAGATCGCCCGTGTCTACGTTCCAAAGACGGAAAGTGCGAAATGAAGTTGATGCGAGTTTACCTCCACACGGCAGAACTACTAAACCGCTAATCCTATCGCCGCGTTCTGCAAAGGTTTGTAGAAGTGCGCCGGTCTGAACGCTCCAGATGCGGACTAAGCCGTCGCTCGTCCCAGTCGCGATGCGCTCGTTGTCGGGGAACACCGCCAATCCGCCGATATGGCAGTCATCGCGCCACGTTGATTTTTGTGGTACGGCGAACGCTCGCTCGGCGCGGCCGGTGTCCACGTTCCAGACGGTCACAATCCCATCAATGGACCCAGCAGCCACTCTCTTTCCATCCGGAAACGCGGCCAACGATGTAATGCGGTATTTGTTGGGCCCGGTCAGTACGCGGAGCAACTCGGCTCCATTGCTACCCACGCGCCACTTGACCGAGAGCCAAGCAGCCCCACGCGCGCGAATGCACCGTTCAGCGCTGAGTGCAAGTTCTACTTCACCGATGCTCCGCGCCCTCATGATGACCTGCTGGAGGAAATGACCTGGGGCCGCGGCAGGATCCCAACTACGCAGATTGTAGGCATCCCGGTCGAGCACACGAAGAATTGCACGCAGTGCCTCACCACTCTGGCACTTTCCGTCAGCCGCCGCACCACCGAGCAGGTCCACGGCGGAACGCAAATCGTCCAACACCGCGTCAATCCCGCGTAGGATGACCTCGCGTTCCAGCCGCTCCGCGTTGCCTAACGCGTCCGCTACACGCGCAGCGAGTTCCCCACGCAATCCGGGCGCTGCGGTGCCGTAGCTGAATTCCTGGACGAGCGGATGCAGGCGCAGGCGGTCGAAGGCTAGTTCCTCAACTAGCGAAAGATCGAGAAGGTGCGCGAGCGCTTGGGAGAGCGGCGACACTCGTCCGGGCGGCGCTGTGGCAGCGAGCCCTGTCATTAGGCTCAGCCGAGCAGTCGGTACGAAAGTGCCCTCACCGAGTTGTCCGGCGGCCTGGAAAACAAGGCGTGCGCTCGGGTCGGCGAGCCGAGCCCACTGTGCCTCCAATGTGGCAGCCACCGCCGCTGCGTGCCGAGTCGGGAGGAGTTCCGCAGTCACATCGCTTCCGGCGAGGTCGTCTAATGTCGCCAGCCTTCCTTCGTCCCGGAGCCGCCCGGCGTAACCCTCCAGCGTCACTTCGCGGTAACGCTCGAGATACGAGGCCGCGAGTTCAAGCGCCAGCGGTAAACGACCCAGCATGGTACAGATCGCGCGGGCCACCTCCTCCCCGCGACCCTCTGTGGGCACTGTGTCCGGCCGCGCCCGAAGAAGAATCTGGAGCGCAGCTCCTTCTGAGATAGGCTGTACTGGGAACGCCTGCACGCCGCGAGGAACGCGGCGGTCGCGCGTCGTTATTAGCATCGCACTGCGAAGTGCGAGCGGCACCGTGCCGTGGGTGAGCGGCTGATTTAGATGATGGGGCTCGATCACGTTGTCGAAGACCACAAGCGCATCAACTCTTGCGTCCAAGTAGGACCAAGCAGTGCGTGCTGCGTGGTCGACGCTGCTGGTCCGATCAGCGATCCCCAACGCCTCCGCCAAGCTGGCGAACTCATCAAGCAGCGGTCGGGCAGCGTTAAGCCAATAGATGCCGCCCGGATACTCTTCGCGGTGCCTGTATACATATGCCAAAGCGAGCTGAGTCTTCCCTATACCGCCCAGTCCCATTAAAGCCACCGGGCCGCGCCGACATCTCGCTTCGGGGTGCAGCAATCCGCGAAGGCGGTCCAAATCAGCGTCGCGGCCGACGATGCCCGAATTCCGCGCGTAGGGTACCAGGAACGGGGTTCCCGACGCCGAGATCTGGCGCACTAACGACTCCGGATTTGCGGCTCCGGGCTCACCACGGAGCGCCGCAAGCAGGCGCTCAAACGCAGCGGACCAGCGATCCGAATTGGTAAAGTCGGCGGCGTGCAGCGGTTCCAGCCAAGCCGGTACGCTGCAAGGCTCGAGAACGAGCGGCAGCGTTCGTCGGAGGCTTGCGGCAGGATCGCCGGAACGAGCAAGAAGTCCCTCGTACACGCTCCACTCGCTGGCTACCCACGCGCGGCTCAACACAATGAGTGTATGGCTGCTCTGCCCCACAAATCGCGTGATGTTTTCGAGGCGAGGCACGCCTACGTCGAAATCACGCTCGTCCATGAGAACGCGCACGCCTGCCGCTTCCAGCGCGGGAACCAGCCATTCGTGCACCCATGCTCGGTCGGCCGGAGCATACGAGATGTAGGCGCCGCCGACAGCATCCGACGCATGATGCGGCATTGCACGGCTCACGATTCCGCAGCCTCTGAGTCGAGCCGGGCCGACCGTATGGCTATAAGCACACGATCCAACGAATCATCCTGGCATCGAGGGTCTCTAAAATCGGCCCAAGTAAGCATGGAGAGGCGAGAGGGGAGCGTGCACTGCTCAAGCATGAGCGGAAGCAGACGCTTTCGGCGTGCGGCGGGATCCGCTGTTTGCGTCAGTAGGGCTTCGAACGCAGTCCACTCACTTTGAAGCCAAGCGGGAGTGAGTACTAGAAGGGTATGGCGGCACGTATCGACAGCTCGCTCAATGTTAATCAGAAGCGGGACGCCAACCTCGAAATCGCGCACGTCGACGCGAACGCGCAACCTTGCAGCTTCGAGACGCGGAAGGAGCCACTCATGAACCCACTCACGGTCGGAGTGGCTGTACGAGATAAAAAGGTCGCAGAGATCGGCAGCCGGGCTATCCATAATGCGATGGGGGTTAAGGGAGCATCTTACAAACCCGAATTTCCCGGGTACCGCCGGTATACAACTCACACCTGAGGAATAAGTTCGTCAATCCGCTTCGTCGAGAACCCCGCAGTCGCATGGTCGCCATGCACGACCACCGGGCGTGTCACGAACGTGTACTCCTCCGTCATCAGCCGCAGCAGGTCGTCGTCCGTGAGCTCGCGCTCCTGCAGCCCCATCTGCCGGTACTTCATCGCGCGCCGGCTGAACAGCTTCTCCGGACCGCCTACTTTCCTCGCAAGCTCCTCGACCTCACGCCGCTGGAGCGGCTCCGCCTTCACATCGCGAAAGCGGCTGATCGATACGCCGCGATCCCGCAGGTACTGGAGAGCACGCTGGCAGGTCGTACAGTGCGGTAGCCCGTATACCTCAACGCTCACGCTGGACATCACCCATCCTCTCGATAGTCATCCGCTTCGCGCGCAGGATCGCAAGGGTCCGATCCTGATCGCTCTCGAAACCAACATAAGCACGCAGGCGCCGGCAGGCGCAAGGAGAGGCACCTAAATGGGCCGCGGGGCATTTGCCCCGCGGCCCATTTTCGTTTCTTCCTGACCCGGTAGAGGGCCCGCCAGGGACTGTACACGCGTACGCGCGTGCGCGCGCGTCCAGTCCCGAGCGGGCCCTCCCACAGCCTCGTCGGCGTTTCGGCGGAGGTCGCGGTAACAGGAGGGGAACACCCGTAGCGACGGCAGTGACCAGGCACCTCAACGCTCGCTCCGCTCGCAGGTGCCTGGTCTGCGTCGCCTTTTCGCTGTGCTCAAAGGGAGCCCCCGTTGCCGCGCCGTAGCATCCGCAAGCCGACCCGCTGGTCTCCCGAGGAGTGGGACCGCATCGAAGAAGCCGCGCACGTCTGCGGCGTGCCGCCCCTGCGCTACATCCGGGAGGCGGCGCTCCGCTGCCCGCTCCCGGAAGGGACCATGCCTGCCCCCCGCCCCACGGAGGCCACGGACCGTGCGGACGAGGCAGCGAACCAACTCGGGCGCATCCTCAACAACCTTCGGCAACTCGTGCGCATGGCCGAGCTGGACGGCGACCGCGGCGGCACCGCGGTGCTCCTGGACGCAGCCAGCCTGGTAGAAGACGCGGTTCTGCGCCTGCCAAGTGCGCTGCGGCGCGACACGGCCAATGCACTCGCCAGGCTGGTTGAGGCCGGCATCGGGTTGAACGCACTGGCGCACCGCGCCAACGGAACCGGGGAGCTTTCGTCCAGGGTCGATCTGTTCGTGGCGCTGATGGAGGTGGAAGCCGCCGTGCGGGCGCTCGTGCCGTGATAGGCAAGCTGACCCTGGGCAAGAGCTTCAAGTGCTGCGGAGAGTACATGCTCATGGGAAAGGACCGCGTTCACCCCGACCAGCGCGTCAGCTGGATGGAGTGCCACAACCTTCCCACGGAGCGGATGGAAGTAGCCGTCCGCCTGATGGCCGCCACCTCGCGGCGCTCCAGGCGAACGCAGTTGCCGGTACTTCAGCTGTCCGTCAGCTTCGCTCCCGGCGACCCGGTGGACAGCGCGATGATCAAGCGCGTGCTGCAACGCACGTTGCGCGACGTGGGCCTCGGCGAACACCAGGCGGTCCTCCTGGAGCACCACGACACGGCGGTTCCCCACGGGCACGCGATCGTGAACCGGGTACACCCCGAAACCGGGCGAGCCTGGAAGGGGAGCTTCAGCAAGACCCGCATTGAGGCGAGCCTCAGACGGCAGGAGCAGGAGGAGGGGCTGCGAGTGGTCCCGGGCTGGCTCGCGCCCGTGCCCGACGCCCCCGAGCTGAAGCCGCGCCCGCGGCTGGCGCGCGCGGACCAGGAGTTCCTGCGGGAGGTCAAGGAACGCGCGGGACCTGTGCTGGAGAAGGCACAGTTCTGGTCCGAAGCGGAGGCCGGACTCGCCGAGTTCGGATTGCGCGTGCGCGTGAACGGGCGCGGCATGTCGGTCACGGACGGACAGCGGGAGGTGAAGGCGTCCGAGATCGGCCGGCAGGTCTCCCGGTTCCAGCTGGAGAAGCGGTTCGGCCGATACTCCGATTATCGCCTGCGCCGGGCAGTCGCCAGCGAAATCATGGGGCAGGCCAGGACCAATGCACCGAGCGACCTCGGCCGGATGCGCGCTGCCGCTACTCATCCGGCGAGCCAGCTGGCGGCCGAGCCACGTGAGCGCTTCAGTCTGTACGAGGAGGACGGCATCTTCGGCGTGTGGGACAGCGTCGGCCCGAACATGTTCTTCGCGGAAACGCGAGAGCGGGCTGAAGCCGAGATGCAGCGCGCCAATCGGCTCGTCGCTCGCTACCCCAACATCGGCGTCGTGCGCTGCCTTCGCGATATGGACGGCGAGTGGCGCGACGCGCGCGGATTGCCGCGACTCCCGGAGGAGAAGGGGCGGCCGCTTCACAGGCGTACTCTTCCCACGCGGTCAGAGTCCAGCTCACCGCAGGTGACCGGGGATCACGCCCGGACAGTGGGGCCACCGTCGCACGCGACGCCTCCACCGGCGCAGGCTCCGGGAAAACAGCAGGACGCCCCGCCGACTCAACGGGCCAGCTTCTTGTCCGAGGTGAAGGAAAAGGCCAGGCCCGTGCTGCGGCTGGCGGACTCGTGGGCGGACCTGGAGCACGGCCTCGGCGAACTCGGGCTCTCCCTCCGCGTCAAGGGCGGCGGCTTCGTTGTGACGGACGGGCAGTGGGAGGTGAAGGCATCCGAGATAGGACGAGAGTTCTCGCGCTCCCACCTGGAGAAGCGCCTGGGCCATTACCCGCAACCCGGGGCGGCCATGCCCCCGCTGACAGCGCCGGCTCCGGAATCGCCACGGGTACCGGAACCGCTCAGTGCACCCGAAGCACCCCCGCAAGCAGAAGCGGTCAGGGAGGAAGTGGCTGCTCCTGCACCGGCGGGCACCCAGCCGCGTTTCGCTGAACTGGACGATATAAGGGCCCGCATCGAGAGGCTGCGGCGGAGGTCGTCACGCAGGCCTGAGCACGAAGGGAGAAGGACGAGGTCGGCCGCGGGCGAGACGCTACCTGGATCGCGGGCCCCGGACGCGGCCAAAGCCGGAACTCTGCCGCACTCCGACAAGCTGGTCAGGGAGGATGTGGTGGGCGATCACGGCTTCGTGAGCTCCGGGGGGAGCCCTGAGGCTGAGGCGTTCCTTCGGATGGCAAATCACTCGTTGGAGCACACGGCGCTCCAGAAAGAAATCGACGAGGCCCTCGCCACCCGCGATGAAGCCGAGAGGCTGAAGTTTGGTCTGGATCGGGAGGATGCGCACCTCCGCGGCGCGCGCATCAGTTTCGATCGAGCCGTGAAGGACACGTTTGTAGATCCGGAGGTATTCTGGAGCGCCTTCAAACCACTGGACGACCAGCGCAAATTCAAGATGCTTGAACGCCTGCGCGACGCGCCGGCAGCATTCGCGCATGAGCTCGCGGCTAGGCACCCATCCGAGTCTACGAGCGGTGGCAGGCGTTCGCCTGGCTGGCTTCAGAAGGCTGCCGAGCTACTCCCAGGAAGAAACCCGACCCAGCGCGTCTTCCGGCCAAAGATCGGCATCGAGGGCGCCGGCCGGCTCACCGCTGGCGCGGGCGAGCGCTACGTGTCGGCCGTGCGCGACCACACTCGGGCCTACGCCCGCGCGGCCCGATCGTTCGGCTTACCCGAAACCGCTCAGCCGACCGACGTGAGAGAAGCGCTCAGCGCACACGTCGAATCGGCGTCGGCGCGGAAGGAGCGCGCCCTCGCTCAGTGCAGTGCGCTGGGCCAGCCTTCCACTGCCGATGAGCTGCTGCGAGCGTACAGCAGTCTCCGCCCGGAGGATCGGCAGTGGGTGGTAAGGCGACTGCCTGGGGCGGTGGGGCTACTTCAGAAGGCCGCAGGCATCGCGCAGGAGCTCGTGGAAGGGCCGCGGCGGAAGGGTGGCGGGTATACCGTATGAACGCGTTACCCGCAGCCTGCCGCGAGCTACAACCCTGACCGCATGTGAACCGCACTGTTCGAGAGAAATTTTCGTTGCAGGCATCGGGGGAGCGTTCTACATTCTTCCTGGCTTAGTTCTTTCGCGGTTGCCCCTCCATTCGCGGAGTGTCTTCGATGAGTGATTCCGACGCCAATGGCAGGGCGGTCCGATCTTCCGATGCCTCCGCCGAAATAGACTCCACCCCGAGCGGATTCGAAGCGAAGCAAGCAGCTGACGACCTCGAACTTCTCGAGTTAACGTTTCACGAGTGCGCCGGATGGTCCGTCAAACATACGGGAATGCGATGCGCCACACTGCCGTCCCCGTCCACCGCGCTGTCCCCCCGCGAACCGCGAATGGGAGTAGCCTTATGAATCGACGTATGTTCCTCGGGACTACCTCTCTCGCGCTGCTTCCAATATCTCTCAACGCTTGTTCGTCGTCGGATCGACAGCAATCGGATCTTGGAGGCGAGTCGCGACTCTTACTCCGCGTTGATCGCGACGCAAATTTATTTATTGATGGTGTGCAGGCTGGTAGCGTGAAGGCCGGAGTGCCGCAGATTTTCGAGGTGTATCCGGGAACTCATATCGTAAGAACGGTGACCGCAGATGCCGCGTACGTATGGGAGGGACGGGTAACCGTTAGGCCGGGTATGCAGGAGTTTATTGACGTAGTGCTGTTGCCATCGGATCCGCGTGTTGGTGTTGTGGGTCCTGAGTTTGTCGATCCCCGGGATCAAATCCGCTACCGAACCGTGACAATCAAGGGTGTGAGGTGGATGGCTGAGAACCTTCGTTATCGCACGTCACGGAGTTGGTGCTACGCAAATCGGGAAGAACTTGGGCCGAAGTATGGGCGTTTGTACCATGGCGTTGCAGCTTTACATGCTGCCCCACCAGGATGGCGGCTTCCATCGAAACAAGAGGTAGAAGATCTTATCGCGCTATATGGGCCGACGGTCTACGACGATCTAATGCCCGGCGGGAAATCCAATTTCAACGCAACGCTGGCCGGATCCTGTCTCATGGGAAAAAGCGGAGGGCTTGTTGCGAGTGACACTCGTGGAATTGACCAGTGGGTCGGCTACTTCTTCAACCACCCCGCCACAGCCGGGGTGCGCGGGCCCCAAGGCTGGTGCTTTTTCATCAACTCTACGACTAAAGCGGTTTCGATAGATCGCCCAGCGATGGCCGACGGATTCGCGAATCTACTTTCTGTCCGTTTGGTTGCAGTCTGACGCGCCGCCACCCCGCGTGCGCCCGTGAGGGTGCGCGCGGGCTAGGATCCGCCGGGCGGCTTGCTGGCGCCCCCGCGTCCTGCTCCGCGCCGTCCTGCTGCGGCACCTCGGCCTCGGCCGTGGCGGGCGGGGGCCCCTCCTGCGCCCGCCCCCAAGCCCAATCCGCTCCCTGCGGGAGTTAACTTACCGAATCACGAGGCGCGCTATGCCGCGCCGCACGCGGACCGTGCGACGTTCCTCCACCACGTAAACTATTCGTCTGGCGGCTGCCCGGATTCGGCCCTCGTTCGCTGGAGTTCGACCGCAGCAACTACCGCGCGGGGGGATCGGCCTGCTGCAGCGGGTCGAGGCTCCGCCGCGCCCTCGCCGGGCATGAGACGATACGCGCCTGATGCGCTCAGCGGCAGGCAAGAAAAAACTCTGCTTATCGGTAGCGTGCGAGCTTCCCGAACACCCAACCGCTCCTGACCTCGCCAGGCACCGGCTCCGCCTGGACGCGGAGCCAGCCGCCTCTTCGCTCGTAGACGATCAGCTCGGTACCGGGCGCGAGCACCGCGCCGACCTTGGCGGCTGTGGTGCTGGGCGAATCGCGGAGCCAGGCGGACCTTATGAC
>DATAAL010000431.1:0-3679 GCA_036260145.1 Longimicrobiaceae bacterium
GGGGTTCATGTACTGGCAGACGGACTCGGAGAGGAGCGAGCTGGAGGCCCGCCTGGAGAAGGCGGTGGACGACTCTACCCGCTTCGCCTCCACCATCAAGCTGGTGGGGACTCTCGATGCCCGGCAGGACACCATCCAGAGCAAGATCGGCGTGATCCGTTCCGTGGACGAGCGACGGTACGTCTGGCCGCACCTCATGGACGAGGTGGGGCGGGCGGTCCCCCCCTACACCTGGCTCACCAAGCTGGCGGCCGTGGAGGAGGAGGCTCCCGTGGCCGCGGCTCCGGCCGACACGGCGGCCGCGAAGCCGGCCGGAACGCCCGAGGGGCCCCGGTTCACGCTGGAAGGGAACACGGGATCCACGCAGGCCCTCACCCGTTTCATGAAGAGCCTGGAGGCCTCCCCCTTCATCCGCGACGTCACCCTGGTAACCAGCGAGCAGACCTCCACCGAGGGGCGGAGCTACCAGAAGTTCACTCTCGAAGCCCGCTACGAGGTCCCGGACTCCTCGTTCATCGAGACCCTCCCCGTCGTCCCGGTGAGGTGACCATGGCGCTCCCTCCGCTCGACCCCCAGCAGCGCCGGAAGCTGCTCATGTACACGATGGTGGTACTGGGCCTGTCGTACCTGTTCTACGACTACATCTACACCCCCAAGGCCACGGAGCTGACGGAGCTCCGGACACGGCTGGAGCAGGTGGAGGACCAGAACCGGACTGCCCGCGCCCTGGCGAGCGGCGCCGGGACCGGGGAGGTGGAGAGCCGGCTGACCCTCTACCGCGAGCAGCTTCAGGCGGTGGAGGGGCTGATCCCCTCCTCGGAGGAGCTCCCCGACCTCCTGGACGCCATCTCGGCCGAGGCGCAGCGCACCGGGGTGGAGGTGATCCTGATCCAGCCGGTCGGGGCCACCGAGGAGACCTACTACACGCGCCGCGAATACGACGTGGCGGTCCTGGGGGGGTACCATGCGATCGGGGAGTTCCTCACCCGTATCGCCTCCCTGCCGCGAATCGTGACGCCCACCAACCTGACCCTCGCTCCGGTCCGGGCCGCGGGCCCCGACCCGGCAGAGCAGAGCGGGAGGCTGGAGGCGCGCTTCTCCATCGAGACGTACGTGCTTTCCTCCACGGAGAATGCAGCAGATGACGCGAACTCCGAGTAAGGCGGCCCTCCTTGGCGTGTGCGCCGCGGGGGTGGTATCGCTGGCCTGGTCCGCGCTCGCGCAGGCCGGGGACGCCGCTCCGGTGGTGTACCGCCGGGAGGTCTTCCAGTACCCGAGGGCCGGCCGGCCCGACCCGTTCCGCTCCCTCCTCTCGGCGGAGGAGCTGGGGTACCGGATCGAGGACCTGCAGCTCACCGGGGTGATCTACAGCCCCAACCCGCGCCTGTCCGCGGCCGTACTGACGGAGGTGGTCAGCAAGAAGCGCTTCCGGCTCCACGTGGGGGAGAGGGTCGGGGGGGGTGACCGTGGCGGCCATCTACCCGCGCCGGGTCGACGTGGTGGCGAACGAGTTCGGCGTGATCCGGCGCGAGTCTCTGCAGTTGCGGCGGCCGGAGCCCCCGCGCGAGGCCGAGCAGCAGGCGGCGCCGCCGCAGCAGCAACCGCAACAGCAACAGCAGGCGCCTCCTCCCCCGGCGACGACGGGACCGCAGAGGCCGGCGGCTCAACCAGGGAGCGAACAATGAAGCGCTTGCCGGGACTGTTCATCCTCCTCCCCGCACTGGTCGCGGCGGCGCCCGTGCGTGCCGACGACACCGGGAACGTGACGACGCTGCGGGTAGAGCCGAGGGCGGGACGCACCGAGCTCACCATCGAGGTGTCCGGCGACGTCCGGTGGAGCGACTTCACGCTCTCCGACCCCCCACGCGTGGTGGTGGACATCAGCGGCGCGCGGAGCGCGCTCCCGAGCGAGCGCTTCCAGGGGATCGACCGCGGCGGGGTGGCCGCCGTGCGCACCAGCCAGTACCAGGCCGACGTGGTGCGCGTGGTGATCGACCTCCAGCGCACCAGCCAGTACGAGGTCGCCCGTGTCCCGGAGGGGATCCGCCTCTCCTTCGCTTCGGGGACGGAGCCGTTCGAACCGTGGAGCAGCGGCGAGGCGGCAGTGGCCCGTCGTCCGGAGCCCCGGCAGAACCCGCCGGCGCAGCAGCGTCCCCAGCAGCAGCGGCGCCGGATGACGGTGAGCTTCTACGAGGCCGACATCCGTGACGTCCTCGCCAGCATCGCGGAGTTCGCGGGGCGCTCGATCGTGGCCGGGGCGGGGGTGGAGGGGATCCGCGTCACCGCGGAGATCAACAACCAGCCCTGGGACGTGGCGCTGGAGACCATCCTCCGCGCCAACGGTCTGGCCTACGAGGAGCTCCCGACGGGGATCATCCGGGTGGACCGGATCGAGGCGCTGGCAGCGCGGCGCGAGGCCGAGCCGCTGGTCACCCAGACCTTCCGGATCAACTACCTCCCGGTGCAGGAGCTGGCGCAGACGCTGACTCCGCTCAAGACGCAGCGGGGCTCCATCACCGTCAACCCCACCACCAACACCCTGATCGTCACCGACGTGGCGGGGGTGGTGAACAACATCGCGGCGCTCCTCCCGCAGCTCGACATACGGACGCCCCAGGTAGCGATCCAGACCAAGATCATCTTCGTCAACCGGTCGGACGTGGAGGCACTCGGGGTCACCTACGACCTCAAGGACTCGCGGGGGAACTCGCTGAACCGGCTGGTGGGCGTCCCGGAGCGCGACGTGGTCACCGGAGAGCTGACCGGCAACATCACCCGCGAGGACCTGGTGCTCCTGGGCGGGAACTCCATCGCCGCGCTCGGCAACGCCAACGCGCGCGTGGTCGGGCCGTCCCTGGAGACGGTGATCTCGCTGGTGCTCGGCCGCTACACCCTGATCTCCTTCCTGGACGCGCTCCAGACCGCGGAGCTCTCCGACGTGCAGGCCGCTCCCCTCATCACCACCCTGGACAACCAGGAGGCGGAGATCTGGGTGGGCGAGCGGACCCCGATCCGGGTGATCGACGCCAGCGGTGGCGCCGCTGGGGGAGCCGGAGGGGCCGCGGGAGCGCCGCGCGCCACCGCCCAGCTCGTGGAGACGGGGATCCGTCTCCGCGTGACCCCGACCATCACCGCCGACCGGCGCGTCCTCATGCAGCTCCACGCGGAGCGCTCCAGCGCCCAGCCCGCGGCGGGGGACATCGGGGTGACCTTCCAGACCCAGCAGGGCGACACCCGGCTGATGGTACGCGACGGTGAGACCGCGGTGATCGGCGGCCTCACCGTCACGGAGGTGACCAGCATCCGGTCGGGGATCCCCTTCCTGATGGATATCCCGTTCGTCGGAGCGCTCTTCCGCACCACTCGCCGGCAGGAGCAGAAGCGCGACCTGCTGATCATGGTTACACCGCACATCGTCGAGGACCAGGCGTGATCCCCCTGCTTCCAGCCGGTCCCGGGGCCCGGACCCGGGCCGTGGCCGGCATGCTCTCTCTCGCCGCCCTCCTGGGGGGGTGCGACGGGGAGAACCTGTTCCGCACCGACCCCACGCTGACGCAGGGGGGAGCGGACCGCTCCCCCCCCACGGGGGAGTTCGAGTTTCCCACGGCGGGTAACACGGTCGCTCCCCGCGACTCGGTCTTCACCCGCTTCAGGGTACAGGACAACCGGGGGCTCACAT
>DATAAL010000432.1:0-16503 GCA_036260145.1 Longimicrobiaceae bacterium
GGGACACACCCGATCCCATCCCGAACTCGGAAGTTAAGCCCCGCTGCGCGGATGGTACTGCCGGGGCCACCCGGTGGGAGAGTACGGCGCTGCCGGCCTGCCTTTCTGCTCCGCCCCGGACGAACACTTCGTCCGGGGCGGGGCTTTTTGCATCGGCTCCACCGGGGCTGGCGAGGTAATCTCCTCTCTCGGTACATTGGTGACAAAATCCCTATCCGCCAGGAAATGGCGTTGCAGGGGAGCTTCCGTCACTCTATAATCCGTTGAGTCGTAAACGACGGACCCACGGCCATCTCGCCTTCCCGCCCGATGACGCAGCCCTCCGATACCCATCCGTCCATCACGGTCCTGATCGTCGACGACGAAGAGCTTCTCGTGAAGAGCTGTGGACAGATCCTCTCCAGTGAAGGGTACACCATCTACACGGAGGGTCGTGGCCGCAACGCCCTTGAACTGGTGCGGCGGCACCGGCCGGACATCATTCTGGCGGACCTCCACCTCCCGGACACCGACGGGATGACGCTCCTCAAGGAGGTCAAGCGCATCTCGCCCGAGAGCCTGGTAATCATGATCACCGGGTTCGCGACGGTGGACTCCAGCGTGGAGGCTATCCGTGCCGGGGCGTACGACTACATCCCGAAGCCATTCACCGCCACGCAGCTACGGATCCTGATCGGACGGGCGGCGCAGCAGGTGAAGCTGGTACGGGACAACGCCCTCCTGCGCGATCAGCTCAAGAAGCAGTACAGCTTCGAGAACATCGTCGGGACGAGCGAGTCGATCCAGAAGATCTTCTCGGTGATCTCCCGGGTGGCGCCCACCGACGCCAGTATCTTCGTCTCGGGGGAGTCCGGAACCGGGAAAGAACTGATCGCCCGGGCCATCCACACCAACAGCCGCCGGTCGGACCGACCGTTCGTCGCCATCAACTGCGCGGCGCTTCCCGACCACCTGCTGGAATCGGAGCTCTTCGGACACGAGAAAGGGGCGTTCACCGGAGCGGACGTGCAGCGGCGCGGCCTGCTGGAGTCGGCGTCCGGCGGCACCTTCTTCCTGGACGAGATCTCCGAGATGAGCATGGATCTGCAGGCGAAGCTCCTGCGGGTCGTCCAGGAGCGGAAGATCCGGCGTGTCGGCGGGGAAGGAGAGATCCCGATCGACGTTCGCTGGGTCTCGGCCACCAACCGCGACCCCGAGAAGGCAGTCAAGGAGGGCCATCTACGCCAGGATCTCCTCTTCCGGCTGAACGTGGTCCCGCTCAAGCTCCCGCCGCTCCGTGCCCGCCGGGACGACATCCCCGCCCTGGCGCAGCACTTCCTCCGCAGGTTCGCGCAGGAGTACGACCGGGGCCAGATCCACTTCTCGCAGGAGGCGCTCCGAACCCTGTGCGAGTACGACTGGCCGGGTAACGTACGCGAGCTGCAGAACGTGGTGGAGCGGGTGGTCTCGCTGTGCGCGCCGGGGGAAGAGATCGGCAAGGCTGATCTGCCGGAGGAGCTGTTCCTGCGGAACGCAGCCATGCGGACGTTCTCGCCCTTCGTCGCTGATCAGCCCTTCCACGATGCCAAGGCGGAGGCGATCTCGGCTTTCGAGCGGGAGTACCTCCGCTATCTGCTGGACCGTAACGGGGGGAATATCTCCCAGGCGGCGCGGCAGGCGGGGATCGACCGGAAGACGATTCACCGGATGCTGGCGAAGTACCAGCTGCAGGGGTGGGAATGAGGCGGTGATACCGGTCGTGTCGGAGCGGACCGCTACAGAGCCCGGCGATACCGCCGGTGAGTCTCCCCCCGTACATTTTTCGGGAACTGTAGGAACGACAACCGCGAACCGCCCGGCTTGGTGGGCGCTTCGGGATTACCGGGACGCCCTCCCCCGCTCCACTTCGCCCAGCAGCCTCCGCACCGCCTCCCCCGGGTCCGGCGCCGCCATCACGGCCCGGATGACCGCCACTCCATCGGCGCCCGCGCGCGCCACGGCCGCCGCATTGTCCTCGCTGATCCCTCCGATCCCCACCACCGGGATCCCGGCAACCCTCGCCACTGCAGTGATCCTGGCGAGCCCCACGGGGGAGCCCGCGTCGTCCTTGCTCGCCGTCTCGTACACCGGCCCCACACCCACGTAGTTGGCGCCGTCCTCCCTGGCGCGGATGGCTTCCTCAGGCGTGTCGGCGGAGCGGCCCAGGAGAAAGCCGGGCGGAACGATCCTGCGCGCCGCGGCCACCGGGATGTCCTCGTCTCCCACGTGGGCTCCGTCCGCGTCCGCCACGAGCGCGATGTCCACCCGGTCGTTCACGAAGAGCAGGGCGCCGGCGGCGCGCGTCTCCTCGCGCAGCACGCGGGCCAGCTCCACCGTCTCGCGGGCGGTCTCCGTCTTGGCGCGGAGCTGCACCGCAGGGGCGCCGCCCCGCAGCGCGGCCCGCACCACATCCACCACCGTGCGGCCCTCGCCCACCCGCGCGTCGGTGACCACGGTGAGCGCCAGCCTGCGGGCGAGCTCCTCCCGGGGGATCACCTGCGTGCTCCGGCCTGCGCCGCGGCCCGCTTCTCCCTGGCTATGCTCTGCTTGGCCGCGTTGTGCTCCGCGAGGGTGCGGGTGAAGACGTGCGTCCCGTCCGTCCGTGCCACGAAGTACAGGTAGTCGGCGCGGGCGGGGTTCAGCGTGGCCTCGATGGCGCCCCGGCTCGGGGAAGCGATCGGGCCGGGGGGGAGGCCCCCCTGGGTGTAGGTGTTGTACGGGTGCTCGGCTACGTCCCGGATGTGGCTGTACAGGAGGCGGCTCTGGTGCGCCCCCAGGGCGTACTGGACGGTGGGGTCGGCCTGGAGACGCATCCCGATCCGCAGACGGTTGTGATATACCGCCGCGATGGTCGGCCGCTCGCTCCAGACCCTGGCCTCCTTCTCCACGATGGAGGCCAGGGTCACCACCTCGCGTTCGGTCATCCCCAGCGAGTCGGCCCGGGCGCGCATGGTGGGGGTCCACACTTCCCGGTAGCGGCGGACCATGGTCCGCACCATCTCCGGAACCGGGGTTCCCAGGGGAAGGACGTAGGTGGCGGGGTACAGGTACCCCTCGAGGGTGGGGCCCGGGACGCCGAAGCGAGCGGGAGCGGCGGTGTCGGCGAAGAGCGCCAGGATCGAGTCGCGCGACGACCTGGTGATCTGCGCCAGGCGACCGGCGATCTCGCGCGTCGTCCACCCCTCCGGGATCGTCATCCTCAC
Organism: Longimicrobiaceae bacterium; assembly: GCA_036260145.1. Lineage (GTDB taxonomy): Bacteria > Gemmatimonadota > Gemmatimonadetes > Longimicrobiales > Longimicrobiaceae > JAFAYN01. The sequence continues at coordinate 3,222 of DATAAL010000432.1, forward strand.
CTGGACCACGTCGCCCGAGGTCAGCTTGTCGAGCGCCGCACCCCATGAGCTGCCCTGCCGGAACTCGTAGACGCCCGGCTTGAGCGACCGTTCGGCGCCCCGGAACCGGACGTACAGGCGGAAGCCGAGGGGCCAGTCGATGACGTTGTGCGCCGCCAGCGAGTCCGCCGCGGCGGCCAGCCCGCTCCCCCGCGGGATGGTGACGCGCACCGGCTCGCCCTCGCCGCCGGCCCCGCACCCGGCGGCCCCCAGGGCTACCAGGAGCGCCACGAGAATCGCTCTTCTACTCCGCATCCGCTCCCGCCGAAGGCTGCGTTTCCCGGCTCTCCAGGAAGCTCCGCAGGATCAGGGCGGCGGCCATGGAGTCGATCCGCGCCTTGTCCTGGCGCTGACTCCGCTTCAGCCCCATCCCCCGTACCACTCGCTCCGCCTCCACCGAGGAGAGCCGCTCGTCCACCCAGTGTACCGGGAGTCCGGTGCGGCGCGCCAGCTCCGCCCCGAAGGCGCGTACCTCCGCTGCCCACTCTCCCTCTCCCCCCGCCAGGTCTAGCGGGAGACCGACCACCAGCTCCCCCACCTCATTCTCCTGGACCAGACGCCTGAGCTCCGCCCACGGGGGGCGCTTCCCTGCCCGCCGCGTGAGCGTGGTCAGGGGAGCGGCGATGGTTCGCGTGGGGTCGGAGATCGCCAGGCCTATACGGCGCTCCCCATAATCCAGTGCCAGGACTCTGCTCATCGGAGGCATAAGCGAAAACGGCCCGCCGGAGCGGGCCGCAGGACCGGTGCCGCGACCTTCAGCCCAGCCGGGCAACGGCGTCCTCGGGGGAGAGCCCCTGCGTCATCCCCTCGTACACGCTGCCGAGCGCTGCCGGGCTCCCGAACAGGAAGCGGCAGCGGTCGCTCCCGGCTGCCTCACACTCCACCTCCATCACCGCCACGTCGCCTCCCGCGAGCCTGCTCAGGAGGTGGGTGAAGACCCCGGTGGTCAGATGGCAGAACTGCTCCCCTGACTCCCGCGCGGATGTGGCCTCCGTCCACCCGGTACACTCCAGCGCCCCGACGCCGGGGTGGAGAGGCTCGTGCCGTACCGTGCCCCACCCGATCTCGTCCCAGAAGGCGGCGAACTCCGGCCAGAACTCGTCGTCCGGGAGCGTCCCGATCGAGGCGCCGGGGCGCTCCCACGCGATCCGGTGCTCCAGCGCGGCGTAGAAGCCTTCACCGCTGTCGTACCCTACCTGGCGGAGGAGGACGGCCGCCTCCATCGGATCGCGGCCCTGCGCGAGCGCCCGGCGCACGGTCGGGAGGAAGGCTCCCGGGAGGCGCACGAACGGAGTGGTGGGAGCGGCTGTGCTCATCGGTCGATCGGTTCGGGGGGCGCTCGTTCCCCGCTCGAAGGGGTGCCGAGGCGGTCGAGCAACTCCGCCTCGGTGACGGTGGGGATTCCCAGCTCCCGCGCCTTCTGGAGCTTGGAGCCGGCGTCCTCCCCGACCAGGACGAAGCTGGTCTTCCGGGTCACGGTTCCCGTGACCCGGCCGCCGGAGCGCTCGATCAGCTCCGTGGCCTCCTGCCGGGAGAGGGTGGGGAGCGTCCCGGTAACCACCCAGGTCTCCCCGGTAAGGGGGCCTTCGGCAGGGGCGGCGGCCTCCTCGGTCATCCGGACTCCGGCCTGCCGGAGCTTCTCGACGACCTCCAGGTTGCGCGGCTCGGCGAAGAAGGCGGCGAGCGCCTCGGCGGTCGTCCGCCCGATCCCGTGCACGGCTTCGATCTGTTCGACCGAGGCCTGCGCCAGCCGGTCCATGCTCCCGAAGGCACGCGCCAGCAGCTCCGCGGCGTTCTCCCCCACGTGGCGGACTCCCAGGCCGAAGAGGAGGCGGGCCAGGCCGCGATCCTTGCTCTCCTCGATGGCGGTGAGGAGATTGCTCACGGACTTCTCCTTGAAGCCCTCCAGCGCGAGCAGCTCCTCCCGGGTGAGGCGGGTATAGATGTCGGCCACGTCGCTCAGCAGGCCCCGTTCCAGGAAGAGGCGGATCCGCTCTTCCCCGAGGCCACGGATGTCCATCGCGCCACGGCTGACGAAGTGCACCAGTCCCCAGTAGATGCGGGCCGGGCAGGCACCGTTGGGGCAGTACAGCATCACCTCGTCGGCGGGGCGCTCCACCGGAGTGCCGCAGGAGGGACACTCCGTGGGGGCCTGGAAGGGTGGCGGGCGGGTCGCTCCTTCGGCTACCACCGGGCCGATCACCTGCGGGATCACCTCGCCGGCGCGCTTCACCAGCACGTGCTCGCCCACGCGGATGTTCTTGCGGGCGATGTCCTCGAAGTTGTGCAGCGTCGCCAGCTTGACCACCACCCCGCCGATCTCCACCGGCTCCAGCACCGCGTACGGGTTCAGCGCCCCCGTACGCCCGACGTTGATCTCGATGGAGAGGAGGCGCGTTTCCGCGATGTCCGGCGCGAACTTGTAGGCGATGGCCCACCGCGGCTCGCGGCCGCCGACCACGCCCAGCTCCCCGTGCAGCCGGATCGACTCCACCTTGACCACGGCGCCATCCACCTCGTAATCCAGCTCGCCGCGCCGGCTCTCGTACTCCTGAAGCCAGGCGAGCACCCCATCCAGGTCGTCGCAGTGCGTCGCCAGCCGGTTCACCGGGAGCCCCCAGGCGCGCAGCAGCTCCAGCAGCTCGCTCTGGGTCTGCACGGGGAGGCGCTCGTTGCCGCGTGGGTCCAGCTCCACGGTGTAGGCGAAGAAGCGCAGGGGACGTTCCGCGGTGACCGACGGGTCGAGCTGGCGCACGCCCCCGGCCGCCGCGTTGCGCGGGTTGGCGAAGGTGGGCTGTCCGGCCGCGGCCCGGCGCGCGTTCATCTCGACGAAGCCGGAGAGCGGCATGTACACCTCGCCGCGCACCTCCATACGGGAGGGGAAGGGAACCCCATCCGAGCGGAGGCGGAGCGGGATCTCGCGCAGGGTGCGCAGGTTGGGCGTCACCTCCTCGCCGATGATCCCGTTGCCCCGGGTGGCTCCCTTGACGAGCACCCCGTGCTCGTAGGTCAGCGCAATCGCCAGCCCGTCGATCTTGGGCTCCACATCGTATCCCCCCTCCGGTGCCTCCGCCGCGATCCGTGCGATCCGGATCTCCCAGGCACGCAGCTCCTCCGGGGAGAAGGCGTTGGCCAGGGAGAGCATGGGGGCCAGGTGCTGCGTCTTCGCCAGCCTGCTCTGCGGCTCGGCTCCCACCCGCAGGGTCGGCGAGTCGGGGGTACGCAGCTCCGGATGGGTTTCCTCCAGCTCCCTCAGCTCGCGGAAGAGACGGTCGAACTCCGCGTCCGTGAGGGTGGGGGCGTCGAGGACGTAGTACTCGTGGTTGGCGCGCTCGATCTGCTCGCGGAGCTCCGCCGCGCGGGCCGCCAGCTCTGCGGGGTCTGCCGGCGGGGTCATGCGTTGCGGGGCATCTCCGATGCGCGGATCACGCGGTTCCGTCCGGATTCCTTGGCGGTGTAGAGCGCCTCGTCCGCGCGCTTGAGGAGGGTCTCGGGGGAGTCGATATCCAGTCCCGGGAAGGAGGCGACGCCGGCGGAGACGGTCATCCGTATCTCGTTGGCCTCGTCGCAGAAGACGTGGTCCTCCACGGCCCGGCGAACCCGTTCCGCGAAGCGCGCGGCCTCCTCCTCCACGGTGTCGGGGAGGAGAGCGATGAACTCCTCGCCCCCGTACCGCCCCACCATGTCGATCTCCCGCGCGGTCTCCCGGATGATCCGTGCGGTCTCGTACAGGATCACGTCCCCGGTGGGGTGACCGTAGGTGTCATTGACCTGCTTGAAGCGGTCCAGGTCGAGCATGGCGATCGCGATCGGCTCACCGGTGCGGAGGGAGCGCTCGAACTCGTCGTGCAGGAGCTGGTGGACGTGCCGATGGTTGAAGAGCTCCGTGAGCCCGTCGGTGATGGACAGCTTGCGGAGCTTCTTGTTGGCCAGCTCAAGCTCGCGGTTCTTCTGGTCGAGCTCGTCCTGGAGCCGCTTGATGCGGAGCATGGAACGGACGCGCGCCTCCAGCTCCGGGAAATTGATCGGCTTGGTGAGGTAGTCATCCGCGCCGGCCTCCAGCCCCTCCACCTTGTCCTGCGTGGAGTCTCGCGCGGTGACCAGGATAATGGGGATGAAGGGGAGCCGGTCGTCGCTCTTGATCCGCCGGGATACCTCGTACCCGTCGATCAGCGGCATCATCACGTCGCAGAGGATCAGGTGCGGCGGATCGGCCTGCACCTTGTCGAGCGCCTCCTGCCCGTTGCTCGCCGTCTCGATCTGGTACCCCCGGCTGGACAGGCGCGCGTCGATGATCTCGACGTTGTCCGGGTGGTCGTCGACCACCAGGATCCGGACCGGTCCCTCTGCATCCGGAGACGCTGGGTCGGTCAAGCCTGCACCTCGCGCCCGGAGCCGATGAACTTCTCCACCTCCGCCACCACCCGGCGCGGTTCGCACGGCTTGGCGAGGTACCCGTCGCACCCGACCTCCTGGGCCTTGGCCCGGTCGGTGGCGAGGGCGTGGGCGGTGAGCGCGATGATGGGGATGCCGGAGGTGGCGGGATCCGCCTTGAGGATCTTGGTTGCCTCCCATCCGTCGACGAGCGGGATGGAGATATCCATCAGGATCAGGTCAGGGTGGTCTTCCCGGGCCATCCGGATCCCGTCCTCACCGTTGCGCGCTTCGATCACCTCGTATCCGAAGTGCTCCAGGATCGTCCGGTAGACGGTCCGGTTGTCTTCATTGTCCTCAACCAAGAGGACAGTCTTGCTGGAAACAGACATTCCGGGATACTCCTGATCTGGATCAACCGACCTTCCGGGTAACCATCCCCGCGGAGGATTCGCCCCCGGAAGACGAAAAAAGTAATGTATACGGGGCCGCCGCGGAGCCGCAAGCCGTGGCAGGTACCGGAGAAAGCGGCTCCGGGCCTGGCACGCGCGTTGCTTTCCACCCTGCGCCGGAGGCTCCTCCACCCCTCACCCGACCCTGCCGCCATGTACTACGACGACCAGTCACGACGGTTCAACCTGCTCAGCGGCCTGCTGTTCGGGGCGGTGCTCGGAGCGGGGATCGCCCTCCTCCTCCTTCCCGAGGCCGGGGCCCGCACGCGGCGGATCCGCCGGGCGGCGGGAGGGATCGGACGGAAGGCCTCCCGGCGGCTGAGTGAGCTGCAGGAGGATCTTGACGACACATTGCAAGGTTCCATCCGGGCAGGGCGGAAGCACGTTCGCGCGGGACGGAAGCGCCTCAACCTGTAATGCCATCCTCTTCGAGCCGGACGCCGATGCCTAACCGCGGAGAGGGGCTCGAACCCCTGTTCCGTCGCTTCTTTCCGGGGCGGCGCTTCATCATCGTTTCCAACCGCGAGCCGTATGAGCACCGCTGGTCGGACGAGGTCGGGGAGATCTCCGTACGCCGGCCGGCGGGCGGGCTGACCTCCGCACTGGATCCACTTCTCCAGGCGCTCGGCGGGACCTGGGTGGCGTGGGGGAGCGGAGAGGCCGATGCGGCTGTGGTCGACAAGGAGAACCGGGTGCGGGTGCCCCCGGAGGACGAGAGCTACACCCTCCACCGGGTGTGGCTGACGCAGCACGACATCCACAGGTACTACCTGGGGTTCGCCAACCAGTTCCTGTGGCCGCTCTGCCACCTGCGCCCGGACCTGACCCGCATCCGCTCCCGCTACTGGGAGCGATACCGGAGGGTGAACCGGCGTTTCGCGGAGGCCACTCTGGAGGAAGCACGGGGAGGGGACGCGGCGGTGTGGATTCAGGACTACCACCTGGCGCTGACCCCCCTGTTCGTGCGCGCTCAGCGTCCCGACATCACCCTGGCGCACTTCTGGCACATCCCCTGGCCCCCCATCGACATCTTCCGCCTCTCCCCCCAGGCGCCGTACCTCCTGCGCGGGCTCCTGGCGAACGACGTGATGGGGTTCCACCTGCAGGCTTTCTCGGACAACTTCCTCCGTTGCGCGCAGCGGGTGATCGGGGCGGAGATCGACTGGGAGCGGAACACCGCCACCCTGGACGGCCACACCTGCCAGGTGTGCGCCTTCCCCATCTCCATCGACATCGACGCCTTCCGGAACGCCGCCACCGCGCCGGGAGTGGAGGAGCAGATCGAGCGGCTGCGGCAGCGCTACGCCCCGCGCGGAGGGAGCGTCGGCATCGGGGTGGACCGCCTGGACTACTCCAAGGGGCTTCCCGAGAAGTTCAAGGCGCTGGAGTTCCTGTGGGAGCGCTACCCGGAGTTCCGCGAGCGCTTCAGCTATATCCAGGTGGCCGTTCCCACCCGGAGCGACATCGAGGCGTACGACGCCCTCTCGGAGAAGGTGGACCGGCAGGTGTGGGAGATCAACGATCGTTTCGGCTCCGACACCTGGCGCCCGATCCACCTCATCAAGCAGTCGCTGCCGGCGGAGCGCCTGGCCGTGCTGTACCGGATGGCGGACATCTGCATCGTCAGCTCGCTGCAGGACGGGATGAACCTGGTGGCCAAGGAGTACGTGGCGAGCCAGGTGGACGAGAACGGGGTGCTCCTCCTGTCCGAGTTCACGGGGGCGGCCGAGGAGATGAAGGAGGCGTTGCTGATCAATCCTTACGCGCCGGAGGACTTCGCCCTGCAGATCCGCGATGCCCTCTCGCTTCCGGCAGAGGAGCGGAGGGTCCGGATGCGCGCTCTCTCCCGGAACATGCGGACCATCTTCGACTGGATGTACGAGGTGTTCACTACCTGGGGAAAGGTGGTGGAGGAGCGGGACAGGGCAGGCTCCGAGCAGGGTGAGTTCGCGATCCCCGTGGAGATGTCGTAGGCGGCGGTCTCAGGGATGCTCCGGGCTCCCGGGTGGCTCCCGGGGTGTGTACAGGCGGAAGGGGACACCGGCTCCGTCCAGCTCTCCGGCGAGACGGTCGGCCTCTTTGGGGAGGGTTTCCAGTGCCAGGTTGCAGCGTGCCCGTGCCTCCGGAGGGGCGGGCACCACCTCCGCGGGGATCCCGGCTCCGTTCGCCAGCTCCTCCGCCCAGAGGGCGTGGTGGGTGGTCTCGAAGGTGAAGAGCGGGTTCGTCACGTGTGCGAGTCGGGTTAGCTCCGGGTGCCAGGCCCGCTCCCGAGCGGGGGTGGGAATCCGCCACCCCTCGCGCGGACAGACCTGGCTACATATCTTTGGTCCTGCTCATCGGCGTCGTATCTTCCGGTCCGGTCCCGGTTTCACGACAGACTCCGATCCGTTACGTGTCGCTCCCCCCAGTCGCAGAGCAGCTCAACGCCATCCGGCAGGGTTCCCTGGAGATCGTTCCCGAGGAGGACCTGGTCCGCAAGCTGGAGCGCTCCGTTCGCACCGGGAAGCCGCTCGTCGTCAAGCAGGGGTTCGATCCCACTCGCCCGGACCTACACATCGGCCACGCGGTCTCGCTGCGCAAGCTCCGCACCTTCCAGGAGCTGGGGCACCAGGTGGTGTTCGTCGTCGGAGACTACACGGCGCTGATCGGGGATCCCTCCGGGCGGAGCGAGCTGCGGCCGCAGCTCACGGAGGAGGAGGTCGCGGAGAACGCCCGCACCTACACCGACCAGGTCTTCAAGCTCCTCGACCCGGAGCGGACGCGCGTGGAGTTCAACTCCACCTGGCTCCGACCCCTCCGGCTGGCGGACCTCCTCCGCCTCACGGCCCAGTACACCGTGGCGCGGATGCTGGAGCGCGACGACTTCGCCAGGCGCTACGAGGAGGGCCGGCCGATCTCGGTGGTCGAGTTCATGTACCCTCTGATGCAGGCGTACGACTCGGTGGCCCTGCGCGCGGACGTGGAGCTGGGGGGATCCGACCAGAAGTTCAACCTGCTGGTGGCACGCGACATCCAGGGACGCTACGAGCAGGAGCCGCAGGTGTGTCTGCTGATGCCCCTATTGCGGGGAACAGATGGAGTCCACAAGATGTCCAAGTCCTACGACAACTATGTGGGCCTGGCTGACTCCCCCGAGCAGCAGTACGGGCGTACCATGTCCATCTCCGACGAGCTGCTGGCGGAGTGGTACGAGCTGGCGGCGGCGCTGGATCCCGCGGAGCTGACGGCGGCGCTGGAGACGGTCCGGATCGATCCATACACGGCGAAGCGGCGCCTGGCGGAGCGGATCGTCGAGCTTTACCACGGGACCGATGCGGCTCGTGCCGCGTCGGAGCACTTCGACCGGGTGTTCAGGAAGCACGGGCTCCCGGAGGAGATCCCCACGGTGGAGCTCTCCGCCGTCGGCGAGGGGCTGGCTGCGGAGGGTGGCGAGGTCGCGCTCCAGCGGCTCCTGGCGCGGGTGGGGCTGGCGTCCTCCAACGGCGAGGCGATGCGTCTGATCCAGCAGGGGGCGGTGTCGGTGAACGGGGAGAAGATCGTGGGTCGCGACGTCCGGATCCCCGGCTCGGGGGAGCACGTGTTGCAGAAGGGGAAGCGGCACTTCGTGCGGGTCCGCTTCCTCTAGAATCCTTCCCGACCCGGCTGGACAGCAGATGCGCCCCCGTTGTATCATCGGCAATCCTGTCCGTTTCCATGCGGGTGGGGGCTCCCGAACACCGGGGCGGGGATGCTAATCTGTAAGCCGTTTCACCCAAAACGTTTATCCGGAGGAGTACCTCCCCCTGACGGACCGAGCGGAACGATAGTTGCGCACAAACCGCGCCGAGTAAAATATTATTTTTAGCTGTTCCCGGAGGTTCCACCGTGAGGCGCCATCCAGGCGTTCCACGGCGGAGCGCCGCTCGTCTCTCCACCCCCTGCCCGGAGGATACCGCACTTAATCGAACGTCTGAACGGCCATGTCCTGCCGGGGCTCCGCCTGGTGGCAGTGGCCGAAGGAAGTCATCCGCTGCAACACTCAAAGGAAGGTTCACAATGGGCAAGCTTAGATGGCTGCTGGTGATCCTGCTGGTCGGAGTGTTGGCTCCCTCTCTCGCCGCCGCGCAGCAGCGCGGGGTGATCGCCGGCCAGGTGATCGGTGAGCGGGGCCAGCCCCTCCAGGGCGCACTGGTTCAGATCCAGGGAACCGAGCTGCGCGCAGTCACCAACGAGCAGGGCCGATTCCGCGTTCCCAGTGTCCCTACCGGGGCGCGTACGGTCACCGTGACGCTCCTGGGGTACAACGCCCGTAGTCAGCAGGTCACCGTTGCCGAGGGCGGCGAGGCCACCCTCAGCTTCTCCCTGACGCCCACCGCGCTCACCCTCGACGAGCTGGTGGTCACGGGGACCGCGGGCACCACCACCCGCCGCGAGCAGCCCGCGGTGGTCGCCTCCATCGACGTGGCGGAGCAGGTGCAGCGCGGCACCACGACGAGCGTGCGCGACGTGCTCACCGCCCGCGTCCCGGGCGTGTCGGTCACCCAGTCCTCCGGCTCCTCGGGGACCTCGCAGCAGATCCGCATCCGCGGCGCCTCCTCGATCGAGCTCTCCAACGAGCCGCTGGTGTTCATCGACGGCGTCCGGTCCGACTCGCGCACCCGTGAGGCGTTCGGCGGGATCGGCGGCCAGGGCATCAGCCGGCTGTGGGACATCGATCCGAGCGACATCGAGAGCATCGAGGTGGTGAAGGGGCCCGCGGCCGCGACGCTCTACGGGGCGGACGCCGGCGCCGGCGTGATCCAGATCATCACCAAGAAGGGTCGTACGGGCTCGAACCGCTTCAACCAGAGCGTGTTCGTCGAGTACAACAACATCGACCCGAACTTCAGCCCGCCCAACAACTACGGGGTCTGCACGGCGGCCCTGGTCCTGCCGACCAGCACCAGCACGCTGTGCCGCGGACAGCCGGTGGGGACGGTGGTGGTGGACAACCCGCTGCTGCGCGAGGACGCGTTCAACAACGGGCAGCTCCGCTCCATCGGGTACTCCGCCCGGGGCGGCGGCGAGAACTACGGGTACTTCGCGTCGCTGAACTACGACGACGAGGAGGGGACGCTCCGCAACAACGCCCTGGACCGGCGGAGCGGGCGGCTGAACTTCACCTTCGTCCCGACACCGAAGCTGGCCGTGGAGACCGGGTTCGGGTTCTTCCGCACCTTCAACGCGCTTCCGAACAACGACAACAACATCTACGGCGCGGTGGGGATCTCGCTCCTGGGGAACCCGACCACCGTGGGCGCGGCGAACAACGGCTTCTTCGCTCCCTTCCGCAACATCGAGGCGGTGGCGCTGATCCGGAACGAGTTGGTGACGGTGCGCTACAACCCGTCCATCCAGGTGAACTACTCGCCATTCTCGTGGTTCACCAACCGGTTCACGGTGGGCGCGGACATCTCGCGCGGCTCGTCGATGGTGTTCTTCCCCAAGAACGCGATCGGGATGTACCAGGGGATCACCAACACCGGCTTCGTCCGCGAGAACCGGAACAACTTCGACTCGTACACGTTCGACTACCTCGGGAACATCAGGACCTCCTTCGGCCGGGAGGACATGTTCTCGTCGGACCTGTCGTTCGGCGTGCAGGTCATCGACGAGAAGACGGACGCGATCACCGCGTCCGGCACGGGGCTGACCACCAACGCCGCCCGCGTGGTGAGCGCCGCAGCGCAGATCAGCGCCTCCCAGGGCTTCGTGCACGAGCGCTCCGTCGGCCTCCTGGCGCAGGAGCAGATCGGGATCAACGACCGGCTCTTCGTGCAGTTCGGCGGCCGGGTAGACCAGAACTCGTCCTTCGGTGAGGAGGCCGACGCGTTCTTCCTCCCCAAGGTCGGGGCTTCGTACGTGGTCTCGGACGAGTCGTTCTGGCAGCCGCTTGCCGGCGTGATCCCGACCCTCCGCCTCCGCGCGGCGTACGGGACCACCGGCCGCTCGCCCACCGCGGGCGCCGCGCTGGAGACGTACGACCCGGCTCCGTACGCGCTGGCCACGGGTACGGCGTCGGGCGTGATCGCGCTCAATCCGGGGAACCAGGAGCTGCGTCCGGAGCGGGGCAAGGAGCTCGAGGCGGGCTTCGAGTCGGGCTTCTTCGGTGACCGGGTGGGGCTGGAGTTCACCTACTTCAACCGGATCACGGAGGACCTCCTGGTCCGGCGTCCGCTGGCGCCGTCGGCGGGCTTCACCGACCCGAGCGTCCTGGGCCGGCAGAACCCCTACGTGAACCTGGGCCGGTCGCAGAACCGTGGGATCGAGTACGCGGTGCGCGCCAACCTGCTCAACCAGCGCGACTTCCAGTGGGACGTCCGGGTGGCCGGGAGCACGCTCCATAACGAGCTGCTGGAGCTGGGCGAGATCGAGGGGACCCAGATCCAGCCGTTCGGGACTCTGAACCGGTTCACGCCGGGCCGCCAGCTCGGCGCGTTCCACACCCGGCGGATCAAGTCGGTGGATGTCGCCGCCAACCGCGCGATCGTCTCCGACACGGTGGAGTTCAAGGGGAACCTCTTCCCGACGGTCGAGGGGAACGCCGGGACCACCTTCACGCTGTTCCAGAACCTGCAGCTCACCGGGCAGCTCGACTGGAAGCGCGGGTTCTACATCTACAACAACACCCTGCAGTTCCGTGAGCGATCGCTGTCCAACGAGTACCGCTCGGCGTATCGGAACGACCCGGCGCGCGTATCGCCCGAGGACCGGATCCGGCGTTTCGGTCCGTTCTTCGATACGCAGGGGCGTCCGGTGACCGCCACCGCGGTGCAGGAAGAGTACATCGAGAAGGGCGACTTCGTCCGGCTGCGTGAGGTGGCTGCCACCTTCACCATCCCTGACCGGTTCGCCGGGCGGTTCGGTGCGGAGGGCGCCTCCCTCACCATCGGCGGGCAGAACCTGAAGGTGTGGACGGATTATACCGGCTTCGACCCGGAGGTCCTGTCCAGCGTCACGGGAACGGGTACGGGGCAGTTCGTCCGGGAGGATTTCTTCACGGTCCCGGCTCCGCGCCGCTTCGTCGCCAAGATCAACCTCCAGTTCTGAGGACCGTGACCATGCGAAACATGCTTCATAGATCCCTGGGAACGGCTCTGGCCGTGGCGACCTTCGCCACGGCTGGATGCGACAACTTCCTGGAGGTGGAGAACCCCGCCGTGGTTGAGGCCTCGACGGTCGACCCGGTGGCGGACGCGCCGGTCTTCTCGCTCTCGGCGCAGACCGACATGTGGGAAGCGTACGACGACGTGGCCGTGTACGGCGGGTGGTTCTCGGGGGAGATCTGGGTGGACGACACCTTCCCCACCCGGAACGACATCGCCAAGCGGGTGATCGACCCCCGCAACAACGGCACCCTGAACACCGAGCTGTATACTCCGCTACAGCGCGCGATCGCCGGGAACCACCGGGTGCTCAGGCTGCTGGCCGGAACGGCGTCGGAGAACAGCATTCATGCGCAGCGTGCGGCGATGAACCTGGGATTCTCGCTGGCCCTGCTGGCGGAGACCTTCTGCCAGGGCGTGATCAGCCAGGGCGCGCAGCAGCTCGGCACTCCGCTCACCCCGGCGCAGACGCTGGACTCCGCGGTGGTCTACTTCCAGAGGGCCATCAACATGCGGGGCCAGATCACGGGCACCGACACGGTCGAGGCGAAGAACAACCTGTACGCGTCGCGCATCGGGCTCGCCCGGGCGTACCTGCAGAAGGGTGACAACCAGAACGCCGCGGCCGCGGCCCAGGCGGCGCTCACCAGCGGTGCTCCGGCCAGCTTCGAGTACCGGGCGCTGAAGGTGGACGATCCGTCGAACCGCACGCGGCTGGGGAACACCCAGTACTACTTCACCGTGCTCCGGCCGAACCTGGTGGCGCCGCCGTATCTCCGGGCGCTGAACGACCCCCGCATCGGGTCCACCCGCACGGGGCAGCCCCCCACGGGCCAGGGGGGGCAGCTGGTGTTCTGGGCGCAGACCAAGTTCCCGAACTGGAACTCCCCGGTGCGGATCGCCTCGCTGCTGGAGGCGCGGTACATCCAGGCGGAGGCACAGCTCAAGCTCGGCAATCCGGCCCCGGCCACTACGCTCATCGCGGAGCGCCGCGCGGCGGGGAGCACGGTGGAGGGCGACGACTTCGCCACCGGGAACCCGACGCTGATCCAGCTCATGGACCAGCTCACCCGGGACTTCTGGATGGAGGCCAAGCACCTTCCCGCCTGGCGGCGCAACTCGAACGAGACGCCGTACGCGCCGCGCGCCGGCACGCCGTACTACATCAGCGTGTTCGGCGGTCCGTACGGGAACCAGACCTGCATGCCGCTCCCGGTGGCGGAGACGGACAACAACCCCAACTTCCCGCGCGCCTGACCGGCCGCAGGAACGAGCAGTGGAACGGGGCGCCCG
>DATAAL010000433.1:0-4190 GCA_036260145.1 Longimicrobiaceae bacterium
CGCCTCCAGCACCTTCACCTTGAGGAGCTCCCGGGTGTTGAAAGCGTCCTCCAGCGCATGGAAGGCCGCGTCCGTCACCCCCTCCTTGCCGATGAACAGCACCGGCTTCAGGTGATGGGCGAGGGAGCGGAGGTGCGCTCGCTGCTTCGGTGTCAGGGTATCGATGGCTCCCTCACTCGGGCTGGGATGGCTCGTACGATCCGTTGCGCTCCGCCTCCTCGGGCACACCCTGAGCCACCTCGACCCGGTTCCGGCCCAGCGTCTTGGCCCGGTAGAGGGCACGGTCGGCGGCGCGGAGCAGCTCCACGGCGGTGCTCCCGTCGTCGGGGTAGGCGGAGACCCCGAAGCTGGCCGTAAGCGAACGCGGGACCTCCTCGGACGGCGCCAGCGACTCGATCACGGTGCGCAGGCGCTCCGCCAGTCGGACACTCTCCTGCCTCGGCGTCTCCGGGAAGAGGACGGCGAACTCCTCCCCCCCGTAGCGGCAGGCGAGGTCCGTCGTCCGGAAGGCGTGCCGGACGGTGCGGCCGATCCGCTGCAGGGCATGGTCCCCCGCCTCGTGCCCGAAGTCGTCGTTGATGAGCTTGAAGTGGTCGACGTCCAGGAGGACCAGCGAGAGCGGCCGCTTGTACCGCCTCGCCCGCGCCAGCTCCACCGCCAGAAGCTCGTCGAAGCCGCGCCGGTTCTGGCAGCCCGTGAGCGGGTCGATGGTAGCCTGGGCGCGCAGCCGGTCGAGGAGATCGGCGTTGCGGAGCGCCACCGCAGACGAATCCGCCAGGGCGCGGAGGAGCGCCAGGTCGTGCGTCTCGTACGGTGCCTCCGTCATCCGGCTGCCAAGGATCAGCAGCCCCGCCTGTCCTTCGCCGATCTCCAGCGGAGCGATCACCGCCAGCTCCGCCGGTACGTGATCGCGGATCTCCGCGTCTCCAGGCGGGACCACCGGCGGGTGCCCCGGAGGTGCGATGGCGCGCACCACCCGAGCGGGGATCGCGTACGCCACCGACTCGCCGCGCAGCGACCGGACCGCTCGGCAGATGTACTCGCTCCCCTCCAGGCGATAGAGCGCCGCCCACCAGGCGAAGAACACCTCCCCCACCGAGTCGAGCACCATCCGCTCCGTCTCGTCGGCCCCGCGGACCACGGCCAGAGTGTGGGCCACCTGCTGCAGAGCGGCGAGGTGGAAGCGCAGCCGGTCCACCTCCGCCGCCTGTGCCGCGCGCTCTTCCTGCACCCGCCACACCCGCGTCAGTTGCTCTTCGAGCGCACTCCGGAGCGAGGAGGGGATCTGTGCCCGCTCCCGCGAAAGCCAGAGCTCGCCTCCCCCGTCCGGCGCCGGAAACCGCAGGGCGGAAACCAGCCCGTCGGCCGGGTCGCCGAGCACCAGGGGGACGGGGAGCGTGGGCACGGAGATACGCACCGGGCCATTGATCACCTCGCGCACCGCCTCCAGGCACGCCGCAACCACCTGCTCCGGCGGGTCGTGGAGCGGGACCGAGGCAAAGGCACGCATCAGGGTGGACGGAGCGTCGTTCATCAAGGAACGATACGAAGGTCCCGGCACCGTCCTACGGCCGCTCGTCGGTGCATCGCGACGCAGCTCACGGGATGATGTGAATCGGGTGGCACACGCACCTCGTAGGGAGAGGGGTCGGATGGTGACAGGGCTCGGGCAGGCTCAGTCCCCGAAGGAGATCCCGAGTTGCCGCGCGGTGACCAGACGGTCATTGTCCAGCGGAATACGCTTGATCTCCCCCACCGCGTCGCCCAGTGGGACGGCGCGGATCGTGTCTCCCTGCAGCGCGACCATGGTCCCGAGGTTCCCCTCCTGGATGCAGCGGACAGCCGCCGCGCCGAAACGGAGCGAGAGGTTCCGGTCCGAGGCGATCGGCTCTCCGCCACGCTGGATGTGCCCGAGCACCAGCGACCGCGTCTCCTTTCCGGTGAGTCGTTCCAGGTCGGCTGCGAGCTGGTCCGCGATCCCGCCGTACCTCCCGGAGCGGTCCGCGTAGCTCGGCTCTCCTCCCTGGGGATGCGCCCCCTCGGCCACCACCACGATGCTGAACCGCCGGCCGTGGGCGTCCCGGTCGCGGATCTTGTCCGCCATCCGCTCCAGCGAGTAGGGAATCTCCGGGATCAGGATGACGTCCGCGCCGCCCGCGAGCCCGGACTCCAGCGCGATCCATCCGGTGTGGCGCCCCATCACCTGCACCACCATCACCCGCTGGTGCGCCTCCGCGGTGGAGTGCAGCCGTCCGATCGCGTCCGTCGCCACCTCCACCGCGCTCGCGAAGCCGAAGGTGACGTCCGTGGCCCGCAGGTCGTTGTCGATGGTCTTGGGCACCCCGATCACGGGGAGCCCCTTCTGGTGCAGCGCATGGGCGATGTTCAACGACCCGTCGCCGCCGATGGCGATCAGCGCGTCCACCTCCATCTCCCGGAAGCGCTGCACGATCTCGTCCGACCGGTCCACCGTCCCCCACGTCCCGTCCGGCTGCCTCACCTCCAGGCCGAACGGATTCCCGCGGGTGGTGGTACCCAGGATGGTGCCGCCGAGATGCGTGATCCCGCGGACGGAGTGAGCCGTGAGCGGGAACACCCCGGGCTCCCCGTCCACCTCGCCCTCCAGGATCCCCATGTACCCGCGCCGGATCCCCAGCACCTCCCACCCGTTGTTGAGCGCGGCCAGCGTCGCCGCCCGGATCACGGCGTTCAGCCCGGGGGCGTCGCCCCCCCCGGTGTTGATGGCAATCCTCCGGACCGACCGCCGGGATATCGTCTCAGGGCTCATTCTTTCGGGAAGACGGGCGTTCTGAAGCAGAGGCTCCGGCACCATGGGTGGGGTAGCTCGAATCCAGCGGGACTACCGGTACGCCCCGTGTCGGCTGCGACAAAGGTACGGCATTGCTACGGATCGGCAAGTGTGGGGTCCCTTCCGGTTGACAGGCGGGCCGCCGGACGGATATCCTCCTCGCCAGGCCGACCTATGACCCGCTTCCTGAGCCCTACGGAGTGTAATGGTAACCGAGGCCGCGGTGAAAAAGGCGCTGCGCCAGGTCAAGGATCCGGAATTGAACCTGGACCTCGTCGTGCTGGGACTGATATACGAGATCCGGATCGAGGGTGCGCACGTGGAGGTGACGATGTCGCTGACTTCGCCGATGTGCCCCGTGGCGGGGGAGATCCTGAACCAGGCCCGGGAGGCCGTGGAGGGGGTGGAGGGAGTCGAGAGCGCGGAGGTGGAGCTGACCTTCTCCCCGCCCTGGACTCCGGAGCGGATCCCGCCCACCATCCGCGCGGCGCTCGGGATCTGATGGGGGCTCGGCCGGGTGGGACCGCGGATCGACGCCACGAACACGACGGCGGGGAGGACATCGTCCGATGCCCCCCCCGTTCTTCTGTCTACACCCCTGCCGACCGGCTTACTGCGTGACCGTCAGCGTCCCCTTCATCCCCATCGCCGCGTGCGGATCGCACTGGAACTCGTACGTCCCGGCGTCCATGGTCACCTGCACGTCGACGGTCTGTCCGGCACCCGTCGCGTATGGGGTTGGAGCCGGCAGGTTGCTCTTCCCGGCGTTGGCCGGGGTGTTGAAGTTGGCGTTGTGAGCGGCGCCACCGTCGTTGACGAAGCGGATCACGTCACCCTTTCTGGCGGTGATCTGGGCCGGCTCGAACACACCGGAGGCGCCGCCGTTGGTGGTCTTCATCTGGACGGTGATCACGTTCCCCGCCGTCGCCGGCGCGGAGGGAGCCTGCTCCGTGGTGGTCTCGGCCGTGGCACCCTCATTCGCGGCCACGTCGGCGTTCTCCTTCGCCGCCTGATCGGACCCGCCGCACGCCGCGGCAAAGGCCAGCAGGCCCAGCACCGGCAGCCGGACGAGGAAGTTACGATTGAAAGTCGGCATGTCCAGTTCCTCGATTCTTGATTGCGATCTCTCCCGGACGGTTCCGGGATCCGAGTAATCTATGGTCCGCTCCGACGGATGCAATCAGGAGATGGCCGAACGAGCGTAGGGAGATGCCTTACACGGGCGGGAACGAAAAAAGCTCCGCCCCGGACGAAGTGTTCGTCCGGGGCGGAGCAGAAAGGCAGGCCGGCAGCGCCGTACTCTCCCACCGGGTGGCCCCGGCAGTACCATCCGCGCAGCGGGGCTTAACTTCCGAGTTCGGGATGGGATCGGGTGTGTCCC